>CALISX010000388.1 GCA_938041725.1 uncultured Lachnoanaerobaculum sp. | reverse complement strand
CATATCCGAGGGGCAATGGGGTACTTTGACTACCTGAAGGAATACTGCAGGGAGCGCAGCATTGATGCGGAGGAATTTACGGATGTATATTCCGAGCTGGAAAGCAGCGCTGCAGAGTATCAGACCTTTGAGGATTGGTTTTGCCATATGGAGGAATATGCCAAAGAGCTGCAGGATGCCCGGGAAAAATCCAAAAAACAGGAGCATGGGGTACGGCTGATGACCTTTCATGGAGCAAAGGGCCTGGAATTTGATATTGTATACATTATTGATGTGAATGAAGGGATTGTACCCTATAAGAAAGCCAAAAGCAAGGCGGAGCTGGAGGAGGAGAGAAGGATGTTTTATGTGGCTATGACCAGGGCCAGAGACCGGCTGTTTATCTGTTACTGCAAGAAAAATTATCATAAAGAGTGTGAAAAGTCCCTTTTTATTACAGAGCTGCAAAAATCAGATAGCAAAAAAGCGGATTAATCACTACGCTGGAGAGCAGCTATCGTGCCGCTGACAGGTATTCGCATTCTCGTGCTGCCATAGGCGTCGCTTTAGCTCTATCTGTTGTCCCGTCTGATGCCAGAATATCCGATCCTGCGAGCATGAAGGCTATTCTGGTGCCGCCCGGGGACTTATACACTTATCACAGTAAGGAGTTTAGTATGGAAAAAGAACACAAAATCCCCTACAAGATCTATTTAGAAGAGAGGGAGCTGCCAAAACAGTGGTACAATGTCCGGGCAGATATGAAGGAAAAGCCCGCCCCTCTGCTTCATCCGGGCACCTTGCAGGCCATGACCCAGGAGGATCTGTCACCGGTATTTTGCGATGAGCTGGTAAAGCAGGAGTTGGATGATACCACAGCCTATTTTGATATTCCGGAGGAAATCCGCAATTTCTACAAGATGTATCGCCCCTCTCCTTTGGTACGGGCCTATTGTCTGGAGGAAAAACTAAAGACGCCTGCTAAAATTTACTATAAGTTTGAGGGAAACAATACCAGCGGAAGCCATAAGTTAAATTCCTCTATAGCCCAGGCCTATTATGCCAAACAACAGGGATTAAAGGGGGTTACCACAGAAACCGGGGCTGGTCAGTGGGGAACTGCCCTGTCCATGGCCTGCGCCTACTTCGGCCTGGACTGCAAGGTTTTTATGGTGAAGGTTTCCTATGAGCAAAAGCCCTTTAGAAGAGAGGTAATGCGCACCTATGGAGCCAGTGTCACCCCCTCTCCCTCGGAAACCACAGCTATCGGAAAAAAGATTTTAGAGGCCCATCCCGGCACCACAGGAAGCTTGGGCTGCGCCATTTCCGAGGCAGTGGAGGCAGCCACCTCTACTCCAGGCTACCGCTATGTTTTGGGCAGTGTATTAAACCAGGTGCTTTTGCACCAGTCTATTATCGGTCTGGAAACCAAGGCAGCCCTGGACAAATATGGTATTACCCCGGATCTGATCATTGGGTGCGCCGGAGGAGGATCAAACCTTGGGGGGCTGATTGCTCCCTTTATGGGCGAGGTGCTTCGGGGAGAGAAAAAATACCGCTTCCTGGCAGTGGAGCCTGCTTCCTGTCCCAGTTTTACCCGGGGAAAATATGCCTATGATTTCTGCGATACAGGCATGGTAACTCCCTTGGCCAAAATGTACACTCTTGGCAATGGCTTTATTCCCTCTGCCAATCATGCGGGAGGCCTGCGCTATCATGGCATGAGCACCACTTTGTCAAAGCTCTACCATGACGGCTATATGGAAGCCAAAAGCTATGAGCAGACGGAGGTGTTTGAGGCAGCGGAAATCTTCGCCCGGGTGGAGGGCATTCTTCCTGCTCCGGAAAGTGCCCATGCCATTAAGGCTGCCATGGACGAAGCCATGAAGTGTCGGGAAACCGGGGAGGAAAAGACCATTGTGTTTGGCCTCACCGGTACAGGATATTTTGACTTAAAGGCCTATGAAAGCTTTAACGACCATACGATGACGGATCATGTACCTACAGAGGAAGAGCTTGCGGCAGGATTTGCCAGTCTGCCAAAGCTTCCCATAGAATAACAAGAAGCTAAAAACTGAACAATCAAGTGAAGGAGGGATGTTTCCGCAGGGAGCATCCCTTACTTTATATTAAAGTTTATAAAGTCCACTTTACAAACTTTACGAAATAAAATTAGTATGTTAAACTGATTTTGCAATTCCCCATGTCGGGGAGTCCGGCACTACCATAAATATAAGTCTGCGTATCGCTTCGCTGCAAAGCAGCTTGCGTGCCGCTAGGAGGTATAAGCAATGCCTGCCCTAATCAATCGCCCGGTTTATATGGAACAGCTTATCAGCTTCCGGGAAAAACAGATCATAAAGGTCATCACGGGAATCCGCCGCTGTGGAAAATCAACGCTGTTTGACTTATACTGCGAATATCTGCGAAGCCACGGCATTCAAGACAATCAGATCATCCGAATCAATCTTGAAGATCCAGATTATCACGATATACAGGATTACATGCAGCTGTATGGTCTGGTTAAAGAGCAGTTAAACTCCGATAAAATGAATTATATCTTCATTGATGAGGTACAGACGGTTCCAAACTTTCAAAAAGCTGTGGATGGTCTTTTTATTAAGCCAAACTGTGATGTATATATCACGGGATCAAACGCCTATATGCTTTCCGGCGAGTTAGCAACTCTTCTCGCCGGCCGCTATGTGGAGATCAAGATGCTGCCGTTTTCCTTTAAGGAATACATTGCCGCATTGGAAGATGAAACGGATCTGCAAATGAAATACCAGCGCTATATTCAGAATGGCTCGTTTCCCTATATTCTGCAATTATCCCGCCGCCAAGACATCAATGCCTATCTGGAAGGAATCTATACCTCTATTGTCTTGAAAGACATTGTTGCAAGACATCGTATATCCGATGCCGGGATGCTTGACAGCGTGATCCGTTTTATGTTTGACAACATTGGAAACATGTGCTCTGCAACCAATATTGCAAACACCATGACATCTAATGGGCGCAAGATTTCGGCACCAACGGTAGAGAACTATCTTTCTGCCCTTGTTAACAGCTTTGTTCTCTACAAGGTAAGCAGATATGACGTAAAAGGGAAACAGCACCTTGCTACCGGCAGTAAGTATTATCTCTCCGACATCGGTTTGCGCTACTACTTGCTTGGCAGCAGACGGGTGGATTTGGGGCATATTCTGGAAAATGTTATATATCTGGAGCTGCTGCGCCGGGGTTATGAAATACACATTGGAAAAGTTGGTTCGGCAGAGGTTGATTTTATTGCAATAGGTGACGAGGGCGAAGAATATTATCAGGCAGCGTATACTGTAAACGACGCTGATGGAAAAACGCTTGCACGTGAGCTTGCGCCGTTAGAAGCAATCAAGGATCACAATCCGAAATACCTGATTACCATGGATTTTGTTCCCTTGACT
>CALISX010000387.1 GCA_938041725.1 uncultured Lachnoanaerobaculum sp. | reverse complement strand
TACGGCATTGCCTCTTGTTTGGCCATGAGCATGCTGGGGGAAATGGGGCTTCCCAGTGCCTGTGAGATGGACATTATGGGGGCTGTGACCATGGCTGCGCTGAATCTGGCCTCGGGAGAACCCTCCGGGTATCTGGACTGGAACAATGGTTTTGGGGACAACAGAGACCGGTGCATGGTGATCCACTGTGCCAACTATCCCAAAAGCTTTTTGGGAAGGGAACCGGAAATCGGCAATCTGGATATTCTTTCTTTGGCTTTGGGGGAGGAAAACTGCTTTGGAGCCTGCAAGGGCGTTATTGCTCCCGGTCCCTTTACCTTTGCAAAGATCAGTACCGATGATCTCCAGGGGAAAATCCGGGCCTATGTGGGAGAGGGGGAATTTGTTCAGGAGGATGTACGGACACCGGGAGGGCCGGGAATGGTGGAAATCAAGGGTTTGCAAAAGCTGATGAAATACATCTGCCAAAGGGGCTTTGAACATCATGTGGCCATGAACCGTTCCCAAACCGCCGGTATTTTGCAGGAGGCTCTGGAAAAATATCTGGGATGGGAGGTTTACAGCCATGATAAATAAGGAGGAGAAAAATGCAAAGCAAGGGGGCGCAAACCATACAGTATCCGGAAAGTGCCGAAAAATGGGGCATATTTGAAATCACACTGCATTCCCCTGTGTCCTATGAGAATCCCTTCCAGCAGGTCAGGCTTTGGGGGGAGTTTCAAAGGGAGGGAGAATGGGAGAGAATCGGAGGTTTTTATGATGGAGAGGGGATCTGGAAGATTCGATTCATGCCCCGGGAGACAGGGCGCTACCGGTTTCGCATCATCTCCAATGACTCCTGTCTGCATGGACAGCAGGGAGATTTTACGGCTCTTTTTCCAAGGGAGGGAAACCATGGGCCGGTGCATCCGGATAAAACCTGGCATTTTTCCCATGAGGACGGCACCCCCTTTTTTGTACTGGGAACCACGGCTTATGGCTGGACCTACCGGTCCAGGGAGATTCGGGAAAAGACTTTGGAATCCTTTGTACAGAATGGGTTCAATAAAATCCGTATGCTTTTGATGCCGAAATTTTACCAGGGGGAGGACGGAGATGTGGATATTTCCTATGAGCCTCCCTGCTATCCCTTTGCCGGGGAACCGGGAAGCTTTGACTTTTTCCGGTTTATTCCCGCCTATTTTCAAAATTTTGAAGGCTGCCTTCAGGCCCTTTTGGAGCGGGGAATCGAAGGGGATGTGATTTTATTTCATTTTTATGATTTCGGACATTTTGGCATTGATCAAATGGATGAGGAGCAGGCACTGTTTTATTTGCAGTATGTGATCCGCCGCTTTGGCGCTTTTCGGAATGTATGGTGGTCCCTGGCCAATGAATATGATGTGTCTGTGGAAGGGGATGGAGCCGGAGGAACCATGGTGCGCACCCGGACGAATCGAAGAAACTGGGATGTGATGGGGGAATATATTAAGGCAGCGGATCCCTGGAGCCATCCCCGTTCCATCCACAACTACCCCTCTGGAGAAATCTATCCCAACCGCAGCTGGATGACCCATGTATCCTATCAGCACCCCAATAGCTATCAGCTTTTGATGGATTTAAAGCAGCGCTATCAAAAGCCGGTGGTGAATGATGAGTACCAGTATGAGGGGAATGTAAAGTATGAATGGGGCAACAGCACCCCCCAGGAGGTGGTGTTCCGCCATTGGCTTTCCCTGATGGCAGGGGGCTACGCCACCCATGGGGAGGCCATAAAAATAAATAACAACCGGGATATTTTTTGGACCTATGGGGGAGAAATCACCGGAGAAAGCGCCAAAAGGATTTGTTTTCTAAAAGAGATTGCCCAGGGATGCTCTTTTCAGGATATGGAACCGGACTGGAGGAATACCGACGGCATCAGCTACTTTTCTTTGGCCAGGGGGGATCGGGAATATCTTTTGTTTTTTCGTGAAGATCTTCCCCATAAAAGAATTTATCCCGGAAATGCCAAAACCGGGTACTATCATTACCGGGTGGAGGTATTTGATGTTTGGAACTGTAAGAAAATAAAGGAATATGAAATACATAAACAGACGGCATTTTCTCCCGCCAGGTGGACGGCGGTGAGGCTGACGGGAATATAAGGAGGGATGTATGGCAAAGTATTTGGCGGGACTGGACTATGGCACAGGGGGAGCCAAGGCCTGTATTATTGATGAAGAGGCCAGGGTTCTCTCCTATGCCTATCGGGAATATCCCATTATAGTGGAGCATCCGGGGTGGTCGGAGCATGATCCCCGCCGGTACTGGGAGGCTGCGGAGGAATTGTTAAAAGAATGCATTCAAAAGGCAGGGGCGGACGCAAAGGAAATCGCAGCCATTGCCGTTTCCTCGGCTCTGCCCTGTCTGGTCATGCTGGATGGAGAGGGGGAGCCCATTCACAAAGCCTACAATCTGATGGACAAAAGAGCCTGGAGGGAGGCAGAGGAACTAAGGGAAAATCCTGGAGAAAAAGAGATTTTTGCTCTGTCGGGAAACCGGCTGGAGGATCATCCTTCCATCGTCAATCTCCTTTGGGAAAAAAGAAACCGACCCCAGGCCTTTGCCCGGATTCAAAAAGTAAATACCATTGACGGGTATATCCGTTTTAAACTTTGCGGCAGGCATACCACCAACCATTCCTGCGGGGTATTTTTAGGGGGCTATGATATCCGGAAAAATGTTTTTAACAAAGAACTGCTTTTAAAAATCGGCCTTAATCCGGACTGGATGCCGGAGATCTTTGCCTGTGAGGACATGGTGGGGGAGGTGCATGAGGAAGGGGCTTTGGCCACAGGACTGGCCAGGGGGACTTTGGTATGTGCCGGGCAGTGCGATTTTAATGCAGGCTGTATCGGGGCCGGGCTGTACCGGGAAGGGGATATCAACATGAACCTGGGGACCTGCGGTAATTTCGGGGTAATTCACAAGGACAGTGCCTTTTTGGATACCATGCTGGCCTGTGCCTTTACAGCGGATTCCCAAAGCACATATATTACCATTCCCACCACCACCACAGGGGGAGGGGCCATGCGGTATCTGCGGGATCTCTTTGGGGATGCAGAAAAACATTTGGAAAAGCTTACGGGAATCAGCGCCTATACTATGATGGACAGGGAGGGGGAGCGGGTTCCTCCAGGCAGCGAAGGCCTTTTGATCCTGCCCTACCTTATGGGGGAACGGACTCCTTTGTGGAACAGCCAGGCCAGGGGGGTATTATTCGGCCTGTCCTTTCACCATACCAAGGGACATATGATCCGGGCCATGATGGAGGGGGTGGCCTATGCCCTGTATTCTTCCTTCCTGTTAATGAAGGAGTCAGGCAAAGCCATGAGCTATCCCATTATCTTTAATGAAGGCGGGGCAGCCAGCAGACTTTGGAGACAAATCATCACGGATGTATT
>CALISX010000386.1 GCA_938041725.1 uncultured Lachnoanaerobaculum sp. | reverse complement strand
TGTGATTATGGCTGCAGGAGCTTTTGTGTCCGGCTCCTCCATTGAGCTGAGTGCAGACGGCCCCCTAAAGCCTCCCTATTCTGCCTTTTTCCAAGGAGGGCTGACCTGGCCCCATGGGAAGCTGGGCATCATGCTTTCTGTGCAAAGGCTTTGGGAGGAAGGCCTGATTTTACATTTTTAATACTTATTTTATACTTTTCCAAAAACTTTATGCTAAAATATTCTTACAAGAAACACTGAGACCATCAGCGTTTCCTTAGTATGTTCTTGTACCCGCTTTGGAGAGCTGCAGACAGGAGCATATGAAAACCATAAAAGAGATGCCTTTAGAGCAAAGACCCTATGAGCGGGCCTTGAAATACGGTGTGGGCACCCTGACAGACGCAGAGCTGCTGGCTGTTTTTTTAAGAACCGGCACCAAAAAAACCGATGTACTCACCTTGGCCTACAAGATTTTAAATCTGGAAAAGCGGGCCAAGCCTCTCCATGGTCTGCTTCACTGCAGAATGGAACAGCTGCTGGCTATCCCCGGCATTGGAAAGGTGAAGGCCATTCAGATCCTTTGCCTGGGAGAGCTGTGCCAGCGGGTTTGGCAAAGCAAAAATCCCCAGGGGATGGTGGTGTTTCGCAGTCCGGAAATGGTGGCGGATTACTATAAGGAGAGGATCAGACATTTGGAGGTGGAGGAGCTGCGGCTGGTATTTTTGGATACCAAGCAGCGTCCCCTTTCAGATTTGGTGATTTCTGTGGGAACAGTGAACGCCTCTTTGGTTTCTGTTCGAGAGATTCTCATTGCCTGTTTAAAGCACCAGGCGGTGAATGTGCTGTTGATCCACAATCATCCCAGCGGAGATCCCACCCCCAGCCAGGCGGATATTAAGGTTACAAAGGAGATTTACAAAGCATTGAACATGGTAGGAATTGATCTGACAGATCACATTATTATCGGAGACAATTGTTATTTCAGCTTTCGGGAACAGGGGAACATTTGATGGAATCCAGAAACAGAATTGTGCTGGCGGTGCTCAGCATTGTTTGTATTATTTTAATCGGCGTCACCTCCTTAAATGATTCGATTTTAATGCCTCTGCGTCAGGGGGTGGGAATTTTGCTTTTGCCCATTCAGGCCGGGGTGAACACTGCCGGCCGGGCAGTCTACGGCAATATTGAAGAACACCAAAGGCTCCAGACGGCCCTGGACGACAATATGAAGCTGGAGGCCAAGGTGTATACCCTGACAGAGGAAAACACCCGGCTCATGGCCCAGGCGGATGAGTTAAAAAGACTGCGGGAGCTGTACCAGCTGGATCAGTACTATGGAGATTATGCCAAAATCGGTGCCCGGGTGGTGGCCAAGGAAAGCACCAACTGGTTCAATGTTTTCACCATTGACAAGGGAAGCGACGACGGCATTGCGGTGGATATGAATGTAATGGCAGACGGAGGCTTGGTGGGGATTGTAACGGATGTGGGTCCCAATTATGCCAATGTGCGTTCCATCATTGATGACATCAGCCGGGTCAGCGCCATGTCCCTTCGTTCCGGCGTTCTTTGCAGGGTGGATGGGGATTTGGAGTTGTATAATGAGGGAAGGCTTCGGTTAAAGGACATTAAAATCGACGGAGATGTGCAGGAGGGGGATATGATTGTCACTTCCAATGTATCCACCAAATTTCTTCCCAATATTTTAATCGGCTACGCCAGGGAGATTACCGATGATTCCTCCAGGCTGACCAAAAGCGGCTATGTGGTGCCTGTAGCCAGCTTCGATACCCTGTTTGAGGTGCTGGTAATTACAAATTTAAAGGAAACGGGAAATTAGGCCTATGCGAAGAGCCATTGTTAATATTGCATTTATTATCTTTTGCTTTGCCCTTCAAATTTGCATTTTTCCCTTCCTGCCTTTTTTATCTGCATCCCCCAATCTTTTGATTATTCTCACCTTTTCCTATGGCTTTACCACAGGGGTCAAAGAGGGGATGATGTATGGGATGATTTGCGGGATTTTGATGGATTTGTTCCATGCCGGCTCCTTTGGTTTCTTTACCCTGTTGTTTATTTGGGTGGGATATTTAAACGGAAAGCTGTCCTATTATTTTTATGAGGACTATATCGCCCTCCCCCTGGCGGTTTGTGCTCTTAATGAGGTTTTTTACAATATCTTCATTTATTTTTTCCGCTTCTTTGTAAGGGGAAAGATGAATATTCTTTTTTATATCAAAAGCATCGTTTTGCCGGAGGTTATGATTACTCTGATTTTTACTTTGCTTTTGTATCGCTTTTTATTGGAATACAACAGAAAATTAAATTTTTTGGATAGTAAGCGCAGCTGACCCCCTGGCTGAGGGCATGGGGAATGCTGCGTGTGTTGCGAGGTATAAACATTGATAGAGGATTTAAGGGATTTACTGGCGGAGTTTTGGAGAAAGATGGTGCGCTCCAGACTGGTAATTCTGGGCGTCGTATATGTTTTTATGGTGATTTTGTTATGTACCCGGCTGTTTACATTGCAGATTGTCAATGGACAGCAGGCCCAGGATGCCTACATCCAGAAAACCAAAAAAACCATTACCACCAATGGAACCAGGGGAAATATCTATGATGCAGACGGCAACCTTTTGGCCTACAATAAAATAGCCTATTCGGTTACCATTACCGACGACGGCTACTATAAAAAGGCCAATGATAAGAATCTTATGTATTACCGTTTGGTTCAGATTCTCCACAGACATAATGAAAAGATTACCGGAGACTTTTTGATTGCGGTAAATGACCAGGACGAGTTTGTATATACGGCTACCTCCAATCTGGCCCACAAGTCCTTTTTGCGGGACGTGTATGGCTTAAAGCTGATTACGGATCTGGATGATGCCAAGGGGAAATATCCTTCAGACATCTCTGCTCCGGATTTGGTGCAAAACCGTATGGAATATTATAAGCTGGACAAGCTTACGGATTCCGAGGGCAATCCCGTAAGCATGACCAAGCAGGAGCAGCTGGA
>CALISX010000385.1 GCA_938041725.1 uncultured Lachnoanaerobaculum sp. | reverse complement strand
GAAGCATTTCTCCTGGAAAATATGCAGATCTGGTACTGATGGACAAGTCCTTAAATATAAAGGCAGTGTTTATCAATGGAAAGCTGGTGGAGGGAGCCATTCCCAGGTAACCGGAGGCTGTTTTATCGGATAAAAGATAAAAATCATAGGGGAACTGTTACAACACCGAAATATACGGCAGTTATTTTTTAATAATCTTGTTTATTCCTGTGAATTGTGTTAAAATTCAAATGATTCTTAAATTTTGCTGGAAGCTTTTTTTGCCGGGAGGGTCTTTGGATGAGCGTGCAGTTATTGGACAAAACTAGAAAGATAAATAAATTATTACATAATAACAGTTCTCATAAAGTGGTATTTAATGATATTTGCGGGGTTCTCAGTGAGATACTGGAATCCAATACCCTTGTAATCAGTAAAAAGGGAAAGGTTTTGGGGGTGGGACTGGACCCCAATACGGGAGAGATCACGGAACTGATTGTGGACAAGGTGGGGGGCTTTATTGACCCCTTGTTAAACGAGCGTCTCCTTTCTATTCTTTCCACCAAAGAGAATGTGAATCTGGCTACCCTGGGCTTTGGAGACAGCAATGTGCAAAAGTACCAGGCTATTATCACCCCCATTGATATTGCGGGAGAGAGGCTGGGCACTTTGTTTATCTACAAGGAGGCCAAGGGGTTTGACATTGATGATATTATTTTAAGCGAGTATGGCACCACTGTGGTGGGGCTTGAAATGATGCGCAGTGTGAATGAGGAGAATGCCGAGGAGAGCCGCAAGATTGCCATTGTAAAGTCCGCCATTTCCACTTTAAGTTTTTCAGAACTGGAGGCCATTATTCATATTTTTGATGAGCTGGAGGGCAATGAAGGGGTTTTGGTGGCCAGCAAGATTGCAGATCGGGTGGGAATTACCCGTTCTGTTATTGTGAATGCTCTTCGCAAGTTTGAAAGTGCCGGGGTGATTGAAAGCCGTTCCTCTGGAATGAAGGGAACCTACATTAAGGTTTTAAATGATGTGGTTTTTGATGAGCTGGAGGATATAAAGAAAAATCAGGAGATTACCATTCACTAGGGGTGGGAAATGCCTGGGAATTTGGCAGAATTGGTGGTTGACGACTGCATTCTTTATGGTATAATGTAATGGATTTTGAATTTCACAACCGGAGGGAGGTTAGTTCTTAGATGTCAAACGTGATTGTGAAAGAAAATGAAAGTCTTGACAGCGCACTGAGAAGGTTCAAAAGGAACTGTGCTAAGGCAGGCATTCAGCAAGAGATTCGCAAGAGAGAACATTACGAGAAGCCCAGCGTAAGACGTAAGAAAAAGTCTGAAGCTGCTAGGAAGCGTAAGTTCAACTAATCACGGTTATAGAAAGAGGATTTCTCTTTCCGTAAATTTATGGAGATGGATTTTCCATTGTTCAATAAGCGTGTGGTGCCTCGGTCATTTGACCGGGGTTTTTCTTTTACTGCATAAGTCCCCGGACGGCGCCAGAATAGCCGCCATGCTCGCATGAG
>CALISX010000384.1 GCA_938041725.1 uncultured Lachnoanaerobaculum sp. | reverse complement strand
ATTAAGATGAAAACAGTGGTTTCTTTTTGCATTTGGGCAAAAATTTCCTCCGGGGTATACTCCTCTCTCTCCAAAGCTTTCTTTTTTTGATTTCTTTCCTTTAAAACGGGAATCAGCCCTTCACACATCTGATACATGTCATCCAGATTCCGAACCACATGACCATTCTCATATTCCGGCAAATGCAAGGGATTTTCTGTCAGGTCAATATAGTACACCTCCCCCTTTTTGGCTGCCGCCATACGGTATACCATTTGCAGAGCATTGGTCTTCCCTGTCATGGATTTTCCGGAAATAAGGTATCCCAGACTGCGGACCAGGGAAATGCTATAGGGCAGGGCATCCCTGACATTATACGCAAAGGGAAGAAGCGCTGGATCCTCCAGGGCCTTTTGAACCTGTGCATCTTCCAGGAAAGCCTCAAATGTTGCATTCTGTGGAATGGAAGGAATGGGCAGGGGACGGATCCCTTTCCACTCCTCCCCTTTGGTTTTCCCCAGCCCAATGATTTGGCTGGCTCTGTCATAATCAGACAGTCCCTCCTCCACCACTGCGATCTGGAACTCCAGGGCAAAGTCATCCATTCTCATCAGTCCCCTTCCCTTCACTCCCTGCTCCGGCATGGTCTCGATCCGAATCAGATGCAGCGCCTCTGCGTAATCAAACTTATCCTTCATTTCCAAAGGATATACCTGGGTAAAGTTTTTGGAAAGCTTGGAAGGCATGTCCGAGGCATACAAGGAGGCTGTTGTAATCACCAGATAAATGCCATAGGCCGCCCCCTCTCTGCTCAGCTTAATTAAAAAATCCTCCATCTCCTCCTTCACCTGGTTGTGAAAGGTACTGTACTGATCAATGTAGAATAAAATCAAGGGCAGCTTATGAGAAGCCCTTTTGTTGTAGTCAAAAAAGCTCTGTCCCCGGATCAGCTTCTTTCTTTCCTCCAAAATCCGTTCCAAAAGGTGGAAGAGTCTTTCCAGCTTTTCCTCCTCATTTTCAAAGACAATCCCGCCGCAGTGAGGAAATCCCTCAAAGCATCCGGTAATGCGGCTGCTGAAATCCACACCGTATATCTGGATCTGGGCAGGGGTATGCTTTGCCAAAAGTCCATAGAGCAAGGTTTGCAAAAAAGTGCTTTTTCCGCTGCCGGGAAGTCCCAAAATCAAGGTGTTTCCCCTGGATTCCAGATCATATTCCAGCACAAACTGCTCCTGATTCCGGGGATGATCCACCAGCCCCAAGGCCACCGGCGCCACTCTATGCTCTGCAACCATCTCTTCCTGGTTGGCGGCAAGCCCCTTCCATTCAATTCTTTCCTGTAAAGGCTCCATCCACAGGGGCTTGGGTGATTTACAGCGGTTCTTTAAAAATACTTCATAGAGATGCTGAATCACCGCATCCAGCTGGGTTCTTTGGAGCTCCACAGGAAGCTCCTCTCCGGTTTTTTCCAGTTTTTTCATATAAAGAGAGAGGATTTCTTCTCTGGTCTCATCCGGGTGTTCTGCCAAAAAAGTGAACAAAGCATACAGCTTATTTTCATTCCGCTCATTTTGTTCAAAGGCCATTCCCTCCCTTTGCAAAAGCCCCCGAAGATCTTCCATAACTTCCTTTTGGGAATGCAGGGTAAAATCTCCCTTCTCCCTTTGATAGGTTTCCATCAACTCTAAAATTTTCAAGGCCCAGGCACGCTTTTTTTCTTTGGCCATTCTCCTTTGGTTGGCATTTCCCACCAAAGATACACGGCCATTTAAATTCAGCATACTGGCAATCTGTGTATTTTGCTCCTCCTCCTGGTAGGCAGCCCCGCTGTAGCCGGACTGGAAAAGTGCATATACTTCATCCTGCCCCACCTGAAGATAGCATCTTCCAGGATGGGTTAAATAAGCAGCATCAGGCTTTTTTAACATATCCTTGGAATCCTGCACATCCTGCACCCGCAGACAAAGTCTGAACTTGGAATTGCTCCAGATGTTTTCATCCACTGTGCCCGCAGGCTTTTGGGTGGAAAGGATCAAATGAACTCCCAAAGAGCGCCCCACCTGGGCCACACTGATGAGCTGCTTCATAAAATCCGGCTCTTCTCTTTTCAGCTCCGCAAACTCATCCACAATAATCAAAAGATGGGGCATGGGCTCCGGAATGCTGCCTTCCTTATACAGCCTGGTATAGCTGTTGATATTATTTACCCCGGCCTCATTTAACATCCTTTGGCGCCTTCGATTTTCGCTTTTAATGGACACCAAGGCCCGCTGCACCTGGTTCCCCGAAAGGTTGGAAATAGCCCCTACCATGTGAGGCAGCCTGTGGAACAGATTGGCCATACCGCCCCCCTTATAGTCAATGATGAAATAGGCCACATCATCGGGACTGAAATTAATGGCCAGAGAAAGCAGGTAGGTTTGGAGGGTTTCACTTTTGCCTGACCCTGTGGTACCTGCCACCAGTCCGTGGGGTCCATGGTATTTTTCGTGGATATCCAAAAAGCAGGGCTTTCCCCCCTCCTTCACTCCCACCAAAGCCCCCATGGATTCGTAGGGGCGGTTTTTAATCCAGCGGTTTTGTACCCCCAGCTCCTCCAAAGAGCGCACCCCGTACATTTCCATAAAATCAATTCCAGAGGGCAGGGATGCACTGATGCTGTTTTCCTTTACCCTGTAACGGGCCAGTCTTCTGGCAATGCTTTCCAAATGCCTGCTTCCAATGTAGTCCGGTACCAGCCTGGTACGATCCTCAAAATCTGCCGTCAAGGAATAAAAGCCGCAAAATTCCCCATCGTTTTGAATCACAAAATCCACCTCATTGGGCAGATCCGTTACTGATTCCGCCACAATCACCGTGTGGAGCCCCACGTTTTTCTTACCTTCAATAAATCTCTTTAAAAGCTCTCCCTCCAGATACTCCTGCTCTGTTAAAAACAATACATAATGAGGCAGGAATTTCTGTTCTCTGGTATCCTCTCCATGAAACCGATCCCGCAGAACCTGTGCCAGTTCAAAAAACACCTCCCTGGCTCCCTCCTTGTCCCCTGCAATATACCTGGTTTTTTTGTCTGAAGACCAGCAGTGGGGAAGCCATTTTAAGATCTCTAAGGACCCGGACTCCTCCTCCCTTTCCCCATTGAATACGGCCCCCAGCTTCACATCTGTATAGCAGTTGTTGTAAGCAATCTGAACCGCCAAAAGCCGTAAAATATCCATGGCCAAAGAGGGTTTTTCACTTACCACTCCAATCAAAGTGTGGTCCATTAAATTCACCCCTATGGGAACTTCCTTTAGCTCCTGAAAGGTTCTTTTAATGTCTTCCCCCTTGCCCTGCCAAGGATCTTTTTCCACCCGAAAGCGCTGCCTTGTGACATTGATTTCTGCCAGGGAAGGGAGGGATCCAGTGCCCAGACGGTAGTACATGAAATCTCCATGGGCCGGATTCCTGGTCCAAAGGGTCTTCTCCGTAAAGTTCTCTAAATATCCACTGGCTGAAGTATAGATCCGCTCCAAAGCCGCCCTTCTCTGTTTATAATCCTCTTCGATTTCCCCGCCCTTTTCCTGAAGATACCGGGCATAGGCAGAAATCCTTTGATTTTCCTTCGCCTCCCGATCCTTATTGGCTCTGCGATAATTAA
>CALISX010000383.1 GCA_938041725.1 uncultured Lachnoanaerobaculum sp. | reverse complement strand
TGAAGGCCTCTCGATACCAGCCCGATGGCAGTTATGAAAAGCAGGACCTGCGGGGAAGGGAAAAGGTGGATTCCCAGGCATATTTTTGTAAAAAAGCCCTGGAACAGGGGTCACAGCCTCCAAAAGAAGCCAAGGAGGAAAGGGTATTTATTCCTGTGATAAAGGAAGAATAGGGGGCAGGGGCTTGCCCGGCCCCGCCAGCCATAGAAGCTGGTGCAGCCGGCCCCAACTATATCTTTACTATTATTTGAAAATTAATACATAAAATGGTAAAATAAATGTAATAAACTCATGTCAAATCAAAGAGAGTGGGAGGGAAAAGTGAAAGGGCATTATATATGGGTGGCAGTTTTTTTGGCTGTGTGTTTAGAGGGCTGCGGTACCAGAGGAATGTCTGTCAGGCAGGTTCCGCCTTTTTTACAAAAGGTGGAGGAGCAGGACAAAAAGTTAGAGAAGGAAGGAGAGGAGGTTTGTGATAAAACCATGAAAAAGATCACAAACTTTCTGGATTTGGAGGATTGGAGAGGTGTTTGCAGTCTTTTTTCTGACAACTCCTTAAAGAGTATTGGGGATTTGGGAGGAAAGGCCCACTACCTTGCTGTTTTGTATAAGGGAAATACCAGACAGATCCACAGAATTGAAAAACCCCGAATCACAAAGAAGGAGGGGGGAGGAAGGGTCCGGATCACGGCGGATGCCCTTTATCTGGTACAGACGGACGACAGGGAGTACCATGTGGTACTCAGATATGTGATGCGGGATGACATACAGCCAGACAATGAGGGAGTGTATTCCATGCTCTGGACCCTGGGGGCCACAAGAAGCTGGGAGGACATTGATGGAGCTGCAGATTTGATTATTGAGTATAGGGGTTTTTACAAAAATGATGGAAAAAGGTATAAGCATTAAAAAGGCAGTCCTTTTTTTCTTGGTTTTAGGGCTGACTGGATGTGTTCAGGAGCCTTTGACCAATTATAATCAGCCTCAGTTTTTGGTCAATGACTGGGGAAAGGATGAAATCAGTGTATCCTGTAATCGGGTAATGGATTCCCTTGTTACTGCTTTGGAAGAAAGAGATCCTCAAAAAATGGCAAAGGAATTTTCTCCCTACGCCAGAAAGCACATTGCGTACTTTGATGAAATCCTGTCCTATTTAACCAAAAATTACCAGGGGCAGATTGTCAGCTATGAGCCCCGGGAAGAGGCCTGGGAACGGAAGGACTGGGGAGAGGAGGGATTTGTCTGCCGGGGCGGCACTTATTATCTCATCACCAAAGAGGAGGTGTATGAAGTTTCCTTTGTGCTTCTGGCAGCGGATCCCAGGCATCGGGAAAAGCCCGGGCTGTATTCCCTGGTCATTTCCAACGATATCTCCCGTCCCCAGCAGGAGGAGATTCCGGAACTTTTGGTGGATTACGGCAAGCTGGAGCAGTGGGACTATTCCATGAAACAGCATGGAGAAAAAAAGGGACCGAAGATACATTGATTGTAGGAGGAAAAAATGGCAAGTGTTATTTTATTAACTATGAGCACTTTAGCTGGTAAACTTGAAAGTAAGAACTTTAAAGTAGATGGAGAGGAGGTAGAGATTAAGGACTGTGTTTCCCAGCTAGAGCCAGTAGTGCGTTATTATTTGCAAGATAAGGGATGTGAAAAAGAAGTAGATATATTAATGCTTTGTACTTTGGAAACCTTGTTTCCTGCGAGAGTGGATGGAAAGCTGAAGGAATACAGCGCAGCTTCTTATTTTAAAGAACGTATTGAAAAAAGTCCAGAAAAATGTGAGCATACGCTTCGATTTGATATTTTGCCTCTCTTTTCAGTCGTCCCTGACAAAAAAAACATAAAAATAAAAAGAGATTATTGGAAACCCTTAACAAAGGAAGAAAGTACACAAAATTATCAGTTGAATATTTATGCAGGAATTGCAAAAGCAGTGGACAGCGTACGGAGCATACTTAGCACAGGAAGCTCGAAAGCAAGTGGATCCCTGTATATTGTTACCCATGGAGGAC
>CALISX010000382.1 GCA_938041725.1 uncultured Lachnoanaerobaculum sp. | reverse complement strand
GTGCTTTTTGAAGCAGGAACCAAAATCAATGTGGTCCCCCCAAAGGCCCGGGTGGTTTTGGAGGGCTTTGACTTTGAGGAGGTGACAAAAACGGCCAAGGAGGTGACGGAGGAAACCGGCATCCGGTTTTCCTTTGATTTAGAGCCTGTTTTTGAGATTACCGCTTTGGGAACCAATGCCCATGCCTCCACCCCGGAGCATGGAAACAATGCCATTACAGGAATGCTGACCTTGCTCAGCCGTTTGTCCCTGGGGAAAGGCAAAAAAGCCGAGGCCATTCGGACCCTGGCCAGGCTGATGCCCCATGGAGAAACCGATGGCAAAAGCCTGGGGATTGCCCAAAAGGATGAAGAAAGCGGGGCCCTGACTCTGGCTTTTACCATGCTGGAGATTCGGGACAATGTTTTCCACGGTTTTTTTGACTGCCGTATTCCTGTAAGGGGCCAGGGAGAGAAAATACTGCAGTGCTGCAGAGAAAAATTTCAAGAGGGGGACATGGTCTTTTTAAATACCTCGGTGATCCCCCCCCATGCAGTGGACGGGGATTCCCATTTTGTAAAAACCTTACTCAAGGTATATGAGGCCTATACGGGACTGCCTGGAGGCTGTATTGCCATGGGAGGAGGCACCTATGTTCATGATTTAAAAAACGGGGTGGCCTTTGGGGCCGTATTCCCGGGGACGGACACCAGAATGCACGGGCCGGATGAATTTGTGGTGGTGGACCAGCTGATGGCTTCTGCCAAAATCTTTGCCCAGGTCATTGTGGAGCTTTGCAGCTGAGATAAAGGAGAGAGATGGAGCCGATCATTAAAATTGAAAAACTGGGCAAGGTCTTTGCCACCTCTGCAGGGGAGGTAAAGGCTTTGGAGGATATTAATCTGGAAATCGGCAAGGGGGAGATTTTTGGAATCATAGGTCTTTCCGGAGCAGGAAAGTCCACCCTGGTCCGCTGTATAAACTATCTGGAGGTGCCCACCAGCGGAGATGTGTATTTTGAGGGGAAGAGTCTGTCCAGGATGGATGAAAAACAAAGACGCCGTGCCCGTCAGTCCATGGGAATGATTTTTCAGCAGTTTAACCTTTTATCTCAGAGAAATGTTTTGAAAAATGTCTGTTTCCCCATGGAGCTGGCAGGGATCAAAGGAATTCAGGCAAGAAAAAGGGCAGAGGAGCTTTTGGAGCTGGTGGGGCTTGCAGACCGGCAAAACGCCTTCCCGGCCCAGCTTTCCGGA
>CALISX010000381.1 GCA_938041725.1 uncultured Lachnoanaerobaculum sp. | reverse complement strand
AGATCCTAATGTTAAGGTGGGTTACCTTTTTATGGGGGAATATATCAGTAAAAAAAGACATGAAAGAATATTTTGTGTCAATGGGAGTGTGATTATTAAAAAGTATAATCTGTCTCTAGCATATCAGAAGCTAAAGGAGACAATCAAATCATATCAAAGTGAGAAAATCAATAAAAACCTGACCAAGGCGAAGGATGGATTTTTTCATCATGGCTATGATACGGTTGATTTTGCAAGATTTGAGAAGGACAAGGGTGCAGTTTTACCTGTATGGTATTGGGAAAGCGGCAAAGGACAAATCTATCTGTCCTTTGCCAGTATCGGACGCTATAATTATGAAAGGGGAATGGATCAGCTTTTGGGAGAAAGGCTGCCTTGCACCAGCAGAAATAATCTTTGCCCTGCCTGCCGTATCTTTGGAATGACAGGAAAGAATGAGGAAACAGGGCTTGGAAGCCGCATACGTTTTTCTGATGGAGTTGCACATGGAAAGATAGATACGCAGAAATATGGTTTATCTCCGTTGCGCACGCCTCACCCTTCCTATCTCCCATTTTATGCCATTACAGGAGATTATGGGCAAGGGTATGATGCACATGGAAGTGATATTCGGGGGCGAAAATTTTATTGGCATCATAGTCCGGCAAAGGGAAGCACTCAAAATCCAGATGTAAAAATGCAGGGAGTTGCATCAGGCAGTTTTTTGTTTTCCGTGTATTACGAAGGGTTAACCCAAGAACAGCTGGCACAACTGCTGTGGCTTCTATGTTTAGGAGAAAATAAAGAAGGAGGAAACTTTTGTTTTAAAATAGGACATGGAAAACCATTGGGGTATGGCAGTGTAAAGATTACAGTGGAGGGATACAGAGAAAGAACTGTAGAAGCCGGAACATATACCCTGCATCCATATGACAAAGAGGAAGTGGACAAACAGGTAGAAAATTTGAAGCTGTTTGAGCAAGCGCCGGATCTGGAGCGTATTTTAAACTTTACAGCATTATCTAATAAGGAGGTATCCTATCCTTATGTGGTGGATCAAGCAGGCTGTAGAAGCAGCAACCCTAATGATGTCAATATGTCTTCTGCCCAGTGGTTTTCTAAAAATATGGAACTTGGAAGCCAGCAGGCCACAGTATATTATACATTATCCTATCCAACAGGTGAAAATCCGGAAAAGAAGAATCCACCTGTTGGGAAGAAAACTTCTTGCAGCCCCCCTCAAGAAGAGAATAGTTTGCCAGTAGTTGTAAAAAAGGAATGAGCGATGCAATTTACACTCTATGTGCAAGGGGCAGGCCCTTTGATACTGCCTCTGGGTTACCATCATATTTTACAGGGATGCATTTATAAAATATTGTCATCACATCCGGATTTTTCAGGATTTTTGCATGACCAAGGTTATCAAAGGGAAGGGCAAAGTTTTCGTTTGTTTGTTTATGGACTTTTGAAAGGACATTTT
>CALISX010000380.1 GCA_938041725.1 uncultured Lachnoanaerobaculum sp. | reverse complement strand
CTCCTGAAATTCCCCCGGGCTTTTCGTATGCTCCAGATCTTTGGCAAAGACTGCAATCCTTTCATGGAAGGAAGCATCCCCCCAAAAAGACTGCCTTTTTCCCGGTGAATAGTTTTTTAAAACAGACCAGATTTCAGGATGCACAGACAGGGAGGTAAAAAACAGCTCCCAAAGCAAAGCACAGTCATGGGCTGCCAGCTTTAAAACACTCTCCCCTGCCCTTCCTCCCCCCTCCAAGGAAAGGGAGTAGGGATTTTCCTGCCCCGCCATCCAAAGAGCCAGGTAGTGATGCCACAGATCCCCCTGGAAACCATAGGTTTCCCCCAGCTGGGTCAGGGAAGAAACCAAAAAAGAAAAGGTGTCCTCTTTTCCTTCTCCCCCTGCTAAAGCACAAAAGCTTTGTATGATTTTATCTCTCCCGGCGTTCCCAAACAATATCCCTGCTTCCATCTTCTTTTCCATTAGTAATTCCCTAAAATCTTTAAAAAACTGGTTTCTGATTCCAAACGCCCCAAAGCTCTTTGCACCTCCTTATGTCCCATATTTCCCTCAAAATCAATGTAGAAACGGTAAGCAAAGGGCTTTTCCGGTATGGGCCTGGATTCAATCTTTAATAAATTCAATCCATTCTCCGCAAAAATCTCCAAAGCCTGATACAATGCCCCTTTTTTATGATTGAGTGCAATAATCAGACTCAGCTTCCCGGCATTTTTACAAAAAAAGGCTTCCCGGGACAGGACCACAAAACGGGTGGTATTTAAGGCGTTTAAATGGATCTCCCGCTCCAAAATCTTTAATCCATAGAGCTTTGCTGCCAGCTCGCTGGCAATGGCTGCATAATGGGGATTGTTCTCCATTTGGATTTTTCTGGCTGATACCGCCGTATTTAACAGACTGATCTGCTTCCACTCCCCGTGGGCGGCCAGATACTCCTGGCACTGCATCAAGGCCTGGGGATGGGAGTACACCTCCTGTATGTCGGACAGTCTGGCCTCTTTTGTTCCCAGCAGACAATGGCTGATGGGCAAAAAATACTCCTGTATAATATAGATAGGATATTCCAGTAAAAGCCCATAGGTTTCCCCCACAATCCCCGCAGAGGAGTTCTCAATGGGAAGTACAGAAAAGTCTGCCTTCTTCTCCAATACCTGCAATACCGCTTCCCGAAAGGTATCCACCTGGCGCAAGGAGCTGTTTGGAAAGATCTCCCCTGCAGCAATATTGGAATAGGCCCCCTCTACCCCTTGGTATACAATCTCCCAGTTTTTTTTCCGATACAGAGCAAAATCCTCTCCGAAAATAAAATCTTTTCCTGTCTTAGCCATGGGCTTCATGCTCCCTTAGCATAGCAAGGATCCTGGCCCTGGTCAGGGATCCCAGTTTCTTTTGTTCTTCCTTTCCCAACTGGTCAATGACAATGGGAGCGCCATATTCTAAAATCACCTTGCTGCTCTTAATCCGGGGAAACTGCTTTTCAAAGATTTCATAGGTACCGGAAAGGGCCACGGGAATAATAGGGCAACCGCTTTTTTCTGCAATTTTTAAGGACCCTTCCTTAAACTCTCCAATATCCATGGGATCCGAGGTCATGGTTCTGGTACCCTCGGGACAAATCCACACAGAGATCCCCCCCCTTACATTTTCAATTCCCTTGAGAATGGTTTTCAGCCCCTCCTTCACATTCTTGCGATTGATGAATAAGCAATTCACCAAATCCATCCACTGCTTCAGCAGAGGGTAACGCAGCATCTCAGCCTTGGCCACGAAGCCGAAAATCCTGGGGGTAAAACCAAATCCCGTTAAAATATCAAAATAGCTGCGGTGATTGCTGACAAACAGCATTCCTCCCTCCTCCGGGAGGTTTTCCAGTCCCCGCACCTCCACCTGAACCCCGGAAGTAAATAAAATAAAACGAAATACCCGGCGCACCATTCCCTGGGCTATCCTGGAGGCCAGGTTTCTGTTGAAGTGGCGTATCACCAAAAGCACCAGCATAACAGGAATCAGCACTACCAGGTAAAAAAACAAAGTTAAGACTGCGATCAAAAATCGAATCATGGTTTCTCCTTACAACAATGGACTTAATAGTCTGCTGAACTGCTCTCGTATTCTTTGCCGCAGACATCTGTTTTTATACATTTCCAAGGTGATTTCCCTGGAACATTCTATATCCTTCCAAAAATGCTCTTCTAAAATCCGGGTTATATTCTCATCATACATCACTGCGTTTACTTCAAAATTCAGCTGAAAGCTGCGGATATCCATATTTGCGGTCCCTACAGTGGAAATTTTTCCATCCGCCATAATGGTTTTGGCATGCAGAAATCCGTTTTCATAGGTATACACTTTGCCCCCGGCCTCCAAAAGGGTCCCCGCCCAGCTTAAGGTGGCAGAGTATACAAAGGGATGATCCGGCTTATTGGGGATCATCAATATCACCTGGACCCCTGACCGGGCTGCAAAGCTAAGGGCGCTGATGACAGCATCATCTGGAATAAAATAAGGGGTCTGAATATAAATGTGATCCCTGGCATGATTAAATATCTCGATATAATTGTCCCGAATCTGCTTGGTAAGGGAGTCGGGGCCGCTGGTAATAATCTGCATCCGAAGCATTTCATTTGGAATATCCTGAAAATACTCTGGAGAGTCAATCTTTTGGAACATGGCATACTTCACATCCTGCAAAATATTTTCCTGGGTAGCATAATGCCAATCCAGGGCAAAGCGCAGCAAAAGGCCAAAGACCCCTTCCCCTGTGATCCGCAGATGGTTGTCCCGCCAGTGGCCAAACCTTGGGTCTTCATCCACATATTCCTTTCCCACATTAAAGCCCCCCACATAGCCTGTCTTTCCGTCAATCACCACAATCTTTCTGTGGTTTCGATAGTTTACACGGAGATTGATTCTTCCCAAGGTTGCAGGAAAAAAAATACCGATCCGGATGCCACAGGATTTTAAACGGTTCCATTTTTTTGCAGGCATAAACCTTCCCCCCATGCCGTCGCAAAGGATCCACTCCTTCCCTGGCTTTTTCCATTAAAAGCTCTGCAATTTCATCAAATAAAAAGTCGTTCTTTATAATGTAATATTGAAAGTGAATATATTTTTTGGCGTTGCGGATATCCTCTTTCAAGGAGGCGAACTTTTCCTGTCCGTCAGTGAAAATTCTCACCTGGTTTCTCAGGGTCATAATGGCCCCCCCGGATTCCATGTTGTAATACATCAGTCTGCCGTATTCTCTGGTATAGGCATCCTCCATATTGCTCTCATAGGTTTTCAGCAGATATTCCTGTCTTGAGGATACCTTTTTGATCCGGTCTTCCAGTCCTTTGATTTTGAACATTTTGGATTTGCGGTAATCCTGCCCCAGCACCAGGTATATTATAATCCCCAGTCCCGGCAAAAAATACAGAGCCAAAATCCAGGTCCAAACCGACTGGGGGTCCCTTCTTTGAAAAAAAACAATCATCACCGACAATATCAAATTAATACAAAACAGATAAATCAAAATCTGATTTCCTGTTATGGTCAAAAAATCCATGTCTGCCCCCAAACTGTTTTCAACCTAGTATAGCATATTCCGAATTTTTTTTATACTGAAAGAAAGGCTGCGCCTTTGCACAGCCTTTTGCTTTTTTATGTTTATTTATGCACCCGGGCAAACAAGCCCCCGTCTCCCTCCACATCAATTTCGATGCGGTCCTTGGGATTTAGGTCTTTGTCCGAAAGAATCAGCCTGGCCACCTTGGTCTCCACCTCCTTTTGGATGAAGCGCTTCAAAGGTCTGGCACCAAAGGCCGGGTCATACCCCCTCTCCACAATGTAATCCTTGGCGGCCTCTGTCAGGCCGATGCTAACTTCCCGGGCAGAAAGCCTTCGATTGATCTCATCAATTAAAAGATCAATGATGCTCCGGATATCAGCCTTGGTCAGAGGCTTAAACAAAATGATTTCATCCAGCCGGTTGATAAACTCCGGACGGAACTGATGTCTTAATTCCTCCATCACCAGCCCGGCGGCCTCTTCCTTGATCTCTCCTCTCTCATCAATTCCCTCCAGCAAATAGGCGGAGCCCAGATTGGAAGTCATGATAATGATGGTATTTTTAAAGTCCACGGTTTTTCCCAGGGAATCCGTCACCCTTCCGTCATCCAGTACCTGGAGCAGCACATTAAACACATCAGGATGGGCCTTCTCCACCTCATCAAAGAGCACCACAGAGTAGGGCTTTCTGCGTACCGCCTCTGTCAGCTGTCCTCCCTCATCATAACCCACATATCCGGGAGGCGCTCCAATCAGACGGCTGACGGAAAATTTCTCCATATATTCGCTCATGTCAATGCGGATCATGGCATTTTCATCATCAAACAGAGCCTGGGCCAGGGATTTTGCCAGCTCCGTCTTTCCCACTCCCGTAGGTCCCATAAAGAGGAAGGAGCCAATGGGCTTGGAGGGATCCTTAATGCCTGCTCTGGAGCGCAAAATAGCATCGCACACCTTCTCCACCGCCTCATTTTGTCCGATCACCCGCTCGTGGAGCACCTTGTCCAGATTCAGGGTCTTTTCCTTCTCCGACTCATTCAGCTTGGTAACAGGAATATTGGTCCATCTGGAAATAATTCTGGCAATTTCCTCCTCGGTAACAGATTCCCGCACCAGGCTCAGATCCTCCCCGCGTATTTTTTCCTCCTCTGCCGCCAGCTCCTTTTGCAGCTGGGGAAGCTTTCCATACTGCAGCTCTGCAGCCCGGTTCAAATCATACTTTTGCTGGGCATCTGCAATCTCCCGGTTCACATTGTCAATGGACTCTCTAAGCTTTGCCAGTCCTTCCACACTCTTTTTTTCATTTTCCCATTTCGATTTCTGCTCAGAATACTTATCTCTGAGCTCTGCAAGGTCTTTTTGAAGAATTTTAAGCCTTTCCTTGTAAAGATTATCTGTCTCCTTCTTCAAAGCGGTTTCTTCAATCTGCAGCTGCATTTCCTTTCTCTGCAGCGCATCAATCTCCGCAGGCAAAGAGTTCAGCTCGGTTTTAATCATGGCACAGGCCTCATCCACCAGGTCAATGGCCTTATCCGGCAGGAAACGGTCACTGATATACCGGTCGGAAAGCACTGCCGCACTGACCAAAGCAGAATCTGTGATCTTGACCCCATGGAAGGTTTCGTAGCGCTCCTTTAACCCCCTTAAAATAGAGATGGTATCCTCCACCGTAGGTTCCGATACCAAAACCGGCTGGAACCGTCTTTCCAGGGCCGGATCCTTTTCAATATATTTGCGGTACTCATCCAAGGTGGTGGCGCCGATGCAGTGAAGCTCTCCCCTGGCCAGCATGGGCTTTAACATATTTCCTGCATCCATACTGCCCTCGGTTTTTCCTGCCCCCACAATGGTATGAAGCTCATCAATAAAGAGGATAATCTGTCCCTGGGACTTTTTTACCTCCTCCAAAACCGCCTTGAGTCTTTCTTCAAATTCGCCCCGGTATTTGGCACCGGCCACCAAGGAACCCATGTCCAGAGCAAAGAGCCTTTTATCCTTCAGCCCCTCTGGCACATCCCCCTTGACAATCCGCTGGGCCAGTCCCTCGCAAACTGCAGTTTTTCCAACCCCAGGCTCACCGATCAGCACCGGATTGTTCTTGGTTTTCCGGCTTAGGATCCGCACCAGATTCCGAATCTCTGCATCTCTGCCAATTACCGGATCCAGCTTTTGCTCTCTGGCCCGCTCCACCAGGTCATATCCGTATTTTGTCAAGGTATCATAGGTGGCCTCGGGATTATCTGTAGTAACCCGCTGGTTTCCCCGGACCTGGGAAAGAACCCCCAAAAACCGGTTTAGATCCAGACCGTATGTGCGAAACAGCTCCTTTACATTGGAAGAAGGATTTCGCAGCATGGCCAAAAACAAATGCTCCACGGAAACATAATCATCTCCCATGGCCTTGGCCTCATCTTCCCCGGAAAGCAGCACCTTGTTTAAGCCATTGCTGATATACTGTTTGCCGCCGCTTACCTTGGGAAGCCCCTCAATTTTGGATTCCACCTCATTTTTAAATTCCCCCTCCGGGATCCCCATTTTTTTAATCAAGCTTAGGATCAGAGAATCGTCTATATTTAATAAGGCGCTTAGCAGGTGAATCTGCTCAATCTGCTGATTCCCATGGTCCAGGGCAATCCCCTCCATGGCCTGCACCGCCTCGATGGATTTTTGCGTGAATTTCTTAATATTCATTCCAACACCGCCTTCCTTTAATCTGTTATATCTGTACTATAACAAACCTTTTCATTTCTGTCAAGAATGATTTTTCAGCAAACCTCCGATTTTTTCCTCTGCTGCGGCTGCCTAGGCCACAGAATTTTTATACCTTTCCCTCCAAACCCGCCCCAGATGCTCCTTCCACCTGCTCTCTGCCATCAAAGCCCCGTCAGCCAGGAATAAAAGAGCTGGAAGCAAAAGCACCACAAAGCCCATGGAAACCAAAGTGCCCCTTCCGATTAAATGCCCCAGCTGTCCAATGGCAGGCAAAGAGGACACAAAACTGACCACATAGCCGCAAATCACCAAAATTGTACCGGAAGTAAGGATGGAGTGCATACTTTTTTGCGTCATTTCCCATATCGCCTCCCGCTTTTCCCGGGTCTTTCTGGCCTCCATGTAATTGGAAATGGAAAGAATGGCATAGTCCACCGTGGCACCCAGCTGAATACTGCTGACCACCACATAGCCGATAAAGGAAAGGCTCACCCCTGTTACATAGGAAAAGGACATGTTGAAAATAATGGCCAGCTCAATGGGCACCATGGCCAGCAGTGCCACCAGCACGGATTCAAAGGAAAAGGCCACCACCAAAAATACCCCCAGCAAAGACAGGGTGTTTACCCGGTTGTAATCGGATTTCAGAATGTTCTCCATGTCCCTGGTGGCATAGGTGTTTCCCGTAATATAGTGCTCCTGGGGATAATATTCCTTTACAGTCTCTTCAATGGCAGAGGCCACTTTATAGGCGGCCTGGCTTTCGATTTTGGTTCTGGAGTACACCAGCAGTCTGGCATAGCCCTCCCGGTGCAAAAGCTCTTTGGTGGATTCCGGCACCATGGTGTCAGGAATGCCCTCAGGCAGTGTACCTGCCAAAGAGGTGACTTTTTTTACTCCCTCCAGAGCCTCCAGCTTTTTTGTCAGCTCCCGTTCCCTTACCATGGAGGTATCAGGAACCAAAATCACCGTTAGATTGGAACGGCCAAACTTTCCATACAGCTCCTCCTGCTGGCTGTACATCTTTGTCCCTTCTCCGGCCCCCACTGCATCACTGCCATACATAAAGGAGTTCATCCCCTGGGCCACAAAGGCCGGCAGGGCCAAAATCAGCCCAAGGGCCAGAACATAGCCGGAGAGTCTGCCTGCTGCCTTTGCGCTTTTGGAAAAATCCGGCAAAAATGCCCTGTGCCTGGTTTTTTCAATAAAGGGACTCCAGTTTAAAATCAGGGAAGGCATTAAAAAGATAATGGTAAAAATGGAACAGACAATTCCCTTGGCCAAAACAATGCCCAAATCCATTCCCATGGAAAAACGCATGGTAACAAAAACGATAAAACCCACAAAAGTAGTAAGGGAACTGGCGGAAATGGTTTTGATCGAAAGCCGAAGGGCCTGCTTTAAGGCTTTTTTCGAATCCGGCTCTGTTTTGGAAGCCTCTGTAAAGGCGCTCAGCAAAAAGATGGAATAATCCATGGATACCGCCAGCTGCAAAACAGCCGCCACATTGTTGGTAATAAAGGAAATACTGGGAAGGAAAACATTGGTGCCTCGGTTAATGAAAACAGCGGTGCCGATAACCGTTAAAAACAGCACCGGCTCAAACCAGGAGGTGGTGGTGATTAAAAGCACCAAAAATACAAAGAACACACCAATGACCAAAATCAAATTCATTTGAGAGGACACATTTTCCTCTGTAAATTTATTCTGGGCTGCGCTTCCCACAATAAATCCCTGATCCTTTATGATATCCTCCATGGCATCAATGGCTTGGTGGGTCTTAGGGGAAGAATCCCCCTCCGCAAAGGTTACATCCATCACCGTATCCCCGTCCTTGTAATAGTCCTCCATACGGTTTTCATTTAAAAAAGACTGGGGCAGCAGCACGGATCCGGTACTGTCCAGCCACTGAATCCGATCCACCCCCTCCACCCTTTCCAGCTTCTCCTTCACTGCAGCAGCCTGGTGCAGCGTCACATCCCTTAACATAATCTGCCCAGTGCCGGGATACCCGAAGGTGTCCTCCATTTTTTGAATGGCCGCCTTGGAGGGAGCGGACTTTGGCAGGTATTCGATTAAATCATAATTCACATGAACAAAAAGGCTTAAAACCAAAGCAAATCCCAAAAGAATAAAAAATATTTTTTGAATCACAGCATTATGGTCCACAATAAATCCTGCAAAATCCCTTTTCTCCCTGTCCTCCCTCCAAAGATTTCCTGTATCTTTCCTGAAGGCCTTCTCCTTCTTCTTTAAATTAACTGACATATTCTGCCTCCCTTATGGAATACTTGCTGATGGAAAAAAGTATAGGCCCCGGGGAAGGGAATGTAAATATGAAAAAACGAGATTTAATAGACACTTGTCTATAAAATGTTTAATAGAAGATTTATAAAAGAAGCTGGAATTCGAATTTCACTTAGGCTATAATTTGTAACAGCTTTGGTAAAGAATTGCATGCCGAATCTATTCGAAGAAAACGGCAGACAAGAAGCAGGATAGAAGCAGGATAAGGAGTCTTACATATTATGAAGCATTTACTGAACCCTTTGGACTTGTCAGTAGAAGAAACAGATACCCTTTTGGATCTGGCCATGGATATTGAATCCCATTTGCCAGACTATCAGGAAAAATGCCGGGGCAAGAAGCTTGCCACCCTTTTTTATGAGCCAAGTACCCGCACCAGGCTTTCCTTTGAAGCAGCGATGCTGAATCTGGGAGGCAGCGTACTTGGCTTTCATTCTGCCGATTCCTCCTCTGCCGCCAAGGGAGAAAGTGTGGCGGACACCATACGCATTGTTTCCGGCTATGCAGACATTGCCGCCATGCGCCACCCAAAGGAAGGTGCTCCCCTGGTGGCCAGTATGTATTCCTCCATCCCCGTCATCAATGCAGGGGACGGCGGCCACCAGCACCCCACCCAGACCCTTACGGATCTCTTAACCATCAAAAAATTAAAGGGAAGGCTGGATACTCTCACAGTGGGGCTGTGCGGGGATTTAAAATTTGGCCGAACCGTTCATTCCCTGATTAATGCCCTGGTGCGCTACCCCCATATTAAATTTGTTTTGATTTCTCCCGAGGAACTGAAAATCCCCAGCTATATCCGGGAGGATGTACTTCAGGCCAAAGGGATTCCCTTTGAGGAAATCCACAACCTGGATCAGGCCATTCCTTCTTTAGATATTCTGTATATGACCCGGGTACAAAGGGAGCGTTTTTTTAATGAGGCGGATTATATCCGTTTAAAGGATTCCTATATCCTGACGCCCGGGAAGTTAAAAAAGGCCAAACCGGATATGTTCATTCTTCATCCTCTGCCCAGAGTAAATGAAATCAGTATGGATGTAGACGAAGACCCCAGAGCTGCCTATTTTATCCAGGCCCAGCTGGGAGTATATGTGAGAATGGCTTTGATTCTTACGCTTTTGGAGGTGAAATAATGCTGAATATCAGTGGAATTATGGAGGGAATTGTTTTAGACCATATTCAGGCAGGGAAAAGCCTGGACATTTATTTTCATCTGGGCCTTGACAAGCTGGATACCCCTGTAGCCATTATTAAAAATGCCCGCAGTGAAAAAATGGGGCGAAAGGACATCATAAAGATAGAAGGAAATATTATGGACCGGATTGACCTGGAGGTGCTGGGATATATTGACCACAATATTACCATTAATATTATTAAGGACAATCACATCATTGAAAAAAAGCGTTTAAAGCTGCCAGAGCGGGTCAGCAATATTATCCGGTGTAAAAATCCCAGGTGCATCACCTCCATTGAGCAGGAACTGCCCCATATCTTCTATCTCTCCGATGCCAAAAAGGAGCTTTACCGCTGCTTATACTGCGAGGAAAAATTCCGTTAAAAACCCTGCCCTGCCTCTCTGTTTCTAAAAAAGGCTCCGGGACGCCTCCCGAAGCCTTTTTATTAAACCAGAATTGCCTTCACAGGAACCGCCGGTTCCGGCAGTCCTTTAATCTCCCGCAAAATCTTCATAAACTCCTTGCCGGTAATGGTTTCCTTTTGAATTAAAAATTCCGCCAGTTTATCCATTACCTCCCGGTTTTCCCGTAAAACCTCCAGAGCCTTTTGATAGGATTCCTTTAAAATCCGCATCACCTCCTGATCGATTTCCGTGGCAGTATTATCCCCGCAGTTTAATACAGTCCGTCCCGAAAGATAGGCATCCTCCACCGTGGCCAGGCCAATCAGGCCGAATCTTTCACTCATGCCATACTGGGTTACCATGGCCCTGGCAATATTGGTGGCTTTTTCAATGTCATTGGAGGCTCCTGTGGTGACAGAGTCAAATACAATCTCCTCTGCTGCCCTTCCCCCCAAGGTGCTCACCAGCATATCATCCAGTTCCTTTTTGGATTTCAGATAGGTTTCCTCCTCCGGCACATACATTACATAACCCAAGGCTCCCATGGTTCTGGGAACAATGGTGATTTTTTGCACCGGCTCGGAATTTTTCTGCAAAGCGGAAATCAAAGCATGTCCCACCTCGTGGTAGGAAACAATTCTTCTTTCCTGCTGGTTTAAAATCCGGTCCTTTTTCTCCTTACCCACCAGAACAATTTCCACTGCCTCAAACAAATCCTTTTGGCGGACCGCTCTTCTGCCCTTTTTCACTGCCAAAATGGCAGCCTCATTGATCATATTGGCCAGATCTGAACCCACGGCCCCGCTGGTAGCCAGACCAATGGCCTCTAAATCCACAGAATCGTCCATCAGCACATCCTTGGAATGTACCTTTAGTATGGCCACCCTGCCCTTTAAATCCGGCCGTTCCACAATAACCCTTCTATCAAAACGACCGGGACGAAGCAGGGCAGGATCCAGAATTTCCGGACGGTTGGTGGCGCCTAA
>CALISX010000379.1 GCA_938041725.1 uncultured Lachnoanaerobaculum sp. | reverse complement strand
GTTGTTATTATTGTTGCCGTTGTTGCCGTTATTGCCGTTATTATTGTTGTTGTTATTATTGTTATTATTATTGCCGTTATTATTGTTGTTGTTATTATTGTTGTTGTTATTGTTGCGGATGTTATCGTTGCGTCTCTGCTGATTATTGATCTGAGCATTGTTCCCATTAAGATGATTGGGATTGTTGTTGTTGCCCGGCAAAATCGCATGAGCTGTAATAACACCCCCATTGGCACCGATTAAAACACCAGCTGCAATAAAAGCCGCGACTCTGCAACCAGCTTTCTTGGATAAATACTTGAATAAATGCATACTTCCCTCCTATATTATTTGATATTTTTTGTAGCTGAACCCATGGGCACCCCTTCTATAGGCAAATGGTAAAAGTCTACTTCCCCCCTCCCCATGCAATCACACTAACCATACTTAGTGTACCATAAAAAGATAAATATTCAACCCTTTGGGCACCAGTGTAAAAATAAGTATAGAAATCCTACATTTTGATGTAATATTTTCTCGCAATTTATTTTATACGTGTAACACAATCTGTTAAATATTCCATTGTAAATTTTTAACACACAATTAGGAATTATTCCTATTTTTTTACCTCCCCTCCTATGCAAAATACCCCCCGAGCCCATAAACTCAGGGGGTATTTAGGAAAAAATGATCAATCTCAAAAAATTGAATATTGCTTACATTCCCGTAATGTAATTTTCATTTTCTTTAATTTCCTTACGATTTATTAACATTCCCTTTCTATTCCTCTGCCTTGTCCAGCTTCCCTGCTCTGGCCTCCACTTCCTTTTTCTGCACATCTCCGGGAGCCTGCTCATACCTTGCAAATTCATAAGAGAATAAGCCGATGCCTCCTGTCATGGATCGAAGGTCTGTATTGTATCCATACAGTTCCAGCATGGGGATGTCAGCCCTAATAAGCTGCTTGCCTCCATGAATGGATTCCATACCCAAAACCCTTCCCCTTCTCTTATTCAAATCTCCCATGATGTCACCTGTAAACTTATCGGGAACCACCACACTGATGGTGGCAATGGGCTCTAAAAGAACGGGATGGGCCTTCATAAAGCCATCCTTAAAGGCAATAGAGGCAGCCATTTTAAAGGCCATTTCTGAAGAATCCACCGGGTGATAGGAGCCGTCCAGCAAGGTAGCCTTTAAGCCTACCACAGGATAGGCAGCTAAGGGACCCTTTTGACAGCACTCGGCAATTCCCTTTTCTACTGCAGGAAAATAGTTTTTAGGAACAGCACCGCCAAATACGGTTTCTTCAAATATATAGGGGGTATTTAAATCTCCAGAGGGCTCAAAGCTCATCTTTACGTCACCAAACTGTCCATGACCGCCGGACTGCTTTTTATATCGTCCCGGTGCTTCCACCTTCTGGCGGATGGTTTCCTTAAACGCAATTTTAGGACGTGAAAGCTCTACAGCCACCTTGTAGCGGTCCGCCAGCTTGCTAACCACCACCTCTAACTGCTGGTCTCCAATACCGTATAACAGACTCTGTCTGTTTTCAGAATCTGCCACAGCCTTCAGGGTGAGATCCTCTTCCATAAGCTTGGCCAGACCGGTGGAGAGCTTATCCTCCTCTCCCTTGTTTACAGTTTTATACCGCATATAGGTATAGGGAACAGAAATCTTAGGACCATGATATAAAATGGGTGCATTCTTTTGGGCAATGGTATCCCCGGTCTGGGTTACAGAAAGCTTAGCCATAGCGCCAATGTCTCCTGCCACCAGTTCCTTCACCTCGATGGTGCTCTTTCCCCGAAGCACATAGATCTTCCCGGATTTTTCCTCTGTTTCCCTTCCTACATTAAAGATGCTGCTGTCAGGCTTTAACACCCCGGTGCAAACCTTCACCAGGGAATATTTCCCGATAAAGGGATCCACTATCGTCTTAAATACTCTGGCGGACAAGGAGGCGTCCTTGTTATACTTTGCCACAAAGCGCTCTCCATTGCTCACATCCACACCCACACATTCTCCAAAATCCGGAGAGGGAAGGTATTTTTCAATGGCCATTAGCAGTGCCTTAAAGCCCTGGGCCTGGACACCCGATCCCATCATCACAGGAACGATGTCGCTCATGCTTACATTTTCTCTTAAGGCAGTGGAAACTTCCTCTCCTGAAAGGTACCTTTCCATAAACTCTTCGCTGGTTTCTGCTACAGCCTCCATCAAAGCTTCTCTGGCAATCTTTAAATTGGCCTGTACATAATCGGGAATCTCACACTCCTCATATTCGGACATCTTTGTAAAACGGCGGCCTTTTAACTTTACCACATTCACAAAGCCCACAAATTTCTCATTTTCACGGATGGGAAGGTGGAAGGGGGCAATCTTTCTGCCAAACTTTGTTTCCAGCTTCAGCAAAAGCTCCCGGTAGCTGGCCTTGTCGTCGTCCATGTTGGTGACAAAGATAATCCTGGGCAGCTTGTATTCCTCGCAAAGCTCCCAGGCCTTCTCTGTACCAACCTCAATACCTGCTTTACAGTTTACGACAATAATGGCTGCATCTGCTGCCGATACTGCTTCCTCCACTTCTCCTACGAAGTCAAAATATCCTGGTGTATCCAAGATATTGATCTTGATAGGTCCGCTTTCCCCTTCATATTCAATGGGAATCAGGGAAGTGCTGATGGAAAAGCCCCTTTTGATCTCCTCTTTGTCAAAATCACTAATGGTGTTTCCGTCAGGAATACTTCCCATTTTTGAGGTGATGCCAGTCACATAGCATAAGGCCTCCGCCACCGTGGATTTACCTGCACCGCCATGTCCCAGCAAAACCACATTGCGGATCTGACTGGTATTGTAAACTTTCATAAGAGAATCCCTCCTTTAACCGTCGTTCTCAGAAGTTTGATGATATCTGTACCGACATTTTACTAAAAAAGTCGTAATATTTCAAGTTATTGTATAAGTGTATAAGTCCCCGACCGGCGGAAATGTAGATGGGCACGGGAGTTTAACAGTTCTAAAATAAAAAAATACCTCTCAGGCCGCATTGGATCTAGATTTTTTACGTCAACAAATTTGTTTTATTATATAGTATTTTATAGTATTTTGTGATATAATGGGGATTTGGAGGAGATATATATGAAAGTGACAACGTCAAAATCAAAAAATTCCGAGTCTTTTTATATTGCAAAGAGTTTTATCAATAGCAAGGGTGTCAGCACTTCGATAAATATCCGTAAGCTTGGAACCCTGGCTGAACTGCTTATAGAGCATGGACCTACCAGAGAGGATGTTATGACTTGGGCCCGTGAAGAAGCAAAAGCAGAAACAAAAAAATATAAAGAAGAGCAAAAAAATAGAGCGGTTCAAATCACTTTTCATGCAGTTCGTGAGATCGCCTATGATAAGCAGGTATTTTATCGTGGAGGATACCTTTTTCTCCAATCCATGTATTATCGGTTAGGGCTCAATAAAACTTGCAGGAAATTAAGGGATAAATATAGGTTTAAATTTGATCTGAATGCCATTCTTTCCGATCTGATTTTTACCAGAATCCTTGAGCCTGCAAGTAAACGTTCCAGTTATGCTGCTGCTTCAAAATTTTTAGAAAAGCCTTCCTATCAGTTGCATGATATATATCGTGCCTTAGAGATCCTTGGTAAGGAGTGTGATTTCATTCAATCCGAAGCCTACAAAAACAGCCTTTTGTTAGGTCCTCGTAATGATAAAATCCTATTCTATGACTGTACAAACTATTACTTTGAAATAGAGCAGGAAGATGGAGCTAAAAAATATGGCAAGAGTAAAGAACATCGTCCCAATCC
>CALISX010000378.1 GCA_938041725.1 uncultured Lachnoanaerobaculum sp. | reverse complement strand
AGAGAGATGAAGGATAAGGAAAGGCTGTTTAAATATCGTCGGGTTTCCCAGATGAATCTCTATATCCTGGAGGATTTTGTGGACTATAATTACGGTTATATGGTGCCCAATACCGGTTATTTGAAGGTCTTTGCCTTAACGCCCTATGATGAGGGAATGGTTTTGACTTTGCCCACGGCCAAGTCTCCTGGTACAGCCCAGGAATTTCAACCCTCTCCGAAGGTTTTTCAAATCTTAAAACGCTCGACCGGCAATGGCAGAGAACAGGGGGTATGGGATATCGGCACCTTGAATGATAAGATTGCCGGAGGAAAAACCAATGATTTAATTTTAATTTCCGAGGCTGCCATGGAAAAGCAGATCGGGGACATAGCGGATTTAATAGAAAAAAAAGAGGGGGTAAAAATTGTACTGATTGCAGGTCCCTCTTCCTCAGGAAAAACCACCTTTTCTCACAGGCTCTGTATCCAGCTGCGAACAAAGGGGTGGAATCCCCATCCCATTGAGGTGGATAATTATTTTAAAAACCGGAAGGATACTCCAAAGGACAAAAATGGAGACTATGATTTTGAGACTTTGGAGGCCATTGATGTGGAAAAATTCAATGGGGATATGGAAAGCCTTCTGGGGGGCCAGAGGGTAGAATTGCCTAGATTTAATTTTAAAACCGGTACCAGGGAATACAGGGGAGATTATTTGCAGCTGGGGAAGGGGGATATTTTGGTCTTGGAGGGAATCCATTGCTTAAATGACCGGTTGACCTACCGGCTGCCTGTTTCCAGCAAGTATAAAATTTATATCAGCGCCCTGACCCAGTTAAATGTTGACGATCATAACCGGATCCCCAGCACGGACGGCAGACTGCTGCGGCGGATGATTCGGGATGTGCGGATGCGGGGGATTTCTGCCACCTCCACCATTAAAATGTGGAATTCTGTGCGCAGAGGAGAGGATGAGAATATTTTTCCTTATCAGGACAATGCCGATGTGATTTTTAATTCGGCTCTTCCCTATGAGCTTTCTGTGATTAAGCAGTATGCGGAGCCGGTGCTGTTTGGGGTAGACCGGGCTGCGCCGGAGTACCTGGAGGCGAAACGCCTGCTGAAATTTTTAGATTATTTTCTTACCATCCCCTCGGAAAATATTCCGGCCAATTCTATTTTGCGGGAGTTTATTGGGGGGAGCTGTTTCACAGCTTAAGCGGAATCTATAAGGGTTGCAGGGAGTGTCATATCACCCCCGATTGGATTTTGATCTATGAGATAATTCACATTTGCTTGACGGATAAGCCTTATAATGATTAAATACTGTATAAGTCCCTGGATAGTGCCAAAACAGCTGCCATGCTCCCATGAGCGGATATTCCGGCATCGGAGGGGACAACAGGCAGAGCCGTAGGGCGGCCGCCCGGATGGCGGACACCTGCAGCAGCACACAAGCTGCTCTGCTCCTGAACATCCAGATGTACTTTGTATTTTTTCTCCATAGGAGGTGGGAATAAATGGCCAACCATTATGTATTCAACGATCAGCTGCCTGTGGCACCGCTGAAAATTGCTGCTTTAGAAAGCTGTGTGGAGCTGGCTACCAAGGTCAACGATCACATCGTTGACTTTCGGCGCAATGACACAGAGGAGCTTCTGCGCAGGCAGGAAAACATACATTACAGAGGATATGATGCAGACTGTTATCTTTTGGATTTAAAATGTCCCCGGTTTGGAACCGGCGAGGGCAAGGGCGTGATTAACGAGTCTGTACGGGGAACCGATGTCTTTGTCATGGTGGATGTGATGAATCATTCCCTGTCTTATACAGTCAATGGACTGATTAACCACATGTCCCCGGATAACCATTACCAGGATTTAAAGAGGATTGTCAACGCTGCTACTGCCACAGCCCACCGGGTCAATGTGATCATGCCCTTTTTGTATGAAAGCAGGCAGCATAAGAGAACCAAAAGGGAGTCCCTGGACTGTGCCCTGGCTCTTCGGGAGCTGGTGGATATGGGGGTCAGCAATATCATTACCTTTGATGCCCATGACCCCAGAGTGCAAAATTCCATTCCTCTAAGCGGTTTTGACAACTTCCTGCCCACCTACCAGTTTGTAAAAACCCTTTTTTCCAAGGTAAAGGACCTCACCATCCATAAAGACAGTTTAATGATCATCAGCCCCGACGAGGGAGCCATGAACCGGGCGGTCTATCTGGCCAATAACCTTGGTGTGGATATGGGAATGTTTTATAAAAGAAGGGATTATTCCCAGGTAATAAACGGCAGAAACCCCATTGTAGCCCATGAATTTTTGGGAGCCAGCGTGGAAGGAAAGGATGTGATCATTATGGATGATATGATTGCTTCCGGTGAAAGCATGATGGATACCGCCAAGGCTCTGAAGGACCGCAAGGCCAGAAGGATCATGATCTGCGCCACCTTCGGACTTTTTACCAATGGTCTGGATAAATTTGACGAATATTATGAGAAGGGTGTGATTGACTACGTCTGCACCACAGATTTAAACTACAGAGATCCGGATCTTTTCACCAGACAGTGGTATTTGGAGGCGGATATGAGCAAATACCTGGCAGCCATCATCAACACCTATAACCATGATGTTTCCATTGGAAAGACCCTCTCTCCCACCTATAAGATTCAAAAATTTATGCGAAAGTATTTCTCCGCCTCCGACGGATATGAATACTTTGAACAGCTGACTTAAAAACCCAGCCCTGGAAACGTCAGCACCATTACGAAGTTCCTCCTTTAAAAGGGCACCAGTCACTCCATCATAGCAAAGCAGTGGACGAAGGCATTGTAAAAAAAAAATAATGTTATACTTAAACTCAATATATATTTTTACAATAATTATA
>CALISX010000377.1 GCA_938041725.1 uncultured Lachnoanaerobaculum sp. | reverse complement strand
ACCAGAGAAATCTTTCATTTAGGGGATAGTGTAAGTTTTAATCGAAAGGATTATTATATTGTAAAAGTGGTATCCAAAACTTTTGGTAACGAGCTGTATCATACATATTATTTGAGGCAGGATGTCGGGTATATTGCAAAACGAGCGAAGAAGTTTGATCAAAGGATTATTGGCGTTTCTTTGTTTGCAAGGATTACAAAGGTTGAAAAAGAGCATGTGAAGGTGGCTCTGGAGGGCACAGACAACCATGAGGAAGACATTGACAGATGGTTTGATTTTTCTACGGTGTACTCTTCTGGAGATGGAGCCGGGTGGTATTGTATGCCGGAGAAGGGAGATCGTGTAAGAGTGTATTTTCCCACGGAGAAAGAAGAAACTGCTTATGTATGCAGTGCAGTACACGAAGATGAGGGAGGTGGAATCAGAACTGATCCCGAACATAAGATCTGGAGGAATAAATATGGAAAAGAGATCAGGCTGACTCCAGATGGCATCTCCATAAAAAGTGGCAGAGGTGACTATATAGAGCTAAAAGATAAGGGGGGAATCCAGATCGTAAGCAGTGGAAGCATTCATATTACAGCACAGGATACCCTGGAGATAAGCAGTGAGGATTCCAATATATCCATTGTAGCCGGGAAGAGGATTATGCTTTTGCAGGATGATACCCAGATTATTTTAAAGGATGGAATCAGTGTAAGTGGAGAGGGTGTTCAGATAAGCTAGGGAAAACAGTATTATCTGCAGCGGGGTGATGTGTATGTTGGTTTTAGAGAATTTAGAGATAGAAATAGAATTGCCGATGTATCAGGTAGAAAGTTTTTATATAAAAATAGCTCCTAATAGGCATGGAAATTGCAACATATTTGGTGTTCTTTCGAAAAACCTTGTAGAAACTATTCTGACGGAGCAAAAGGATATGGATATCCATATAAAATACGACGGAAAGACTTTATTTAGAGGGTTTGTAGAAGAAATTATTGTACGTCCTAATGCCAGTGTATATCATTTTGAACTTAGTGCATACACATACAGTAAAAAAATGGATCTGGAGAAACGTACGGAATTGTTTCAAGATGTGGACAGAACCTATACAACCATTGCACAGGATATACTAGAGAAAGGGTCTGGAAGTATAAGGGCATATGATGTGAAAGATAAAAGGATTGAAAAACCTCTGTTATGTTATGGGGAGAGCGCTTGGGGGTTTGCCATGCGAATGGCTTCCAATTTGCAAACATGTTTATATCCTGATATGGCATCGAATCACATAGCTGTATCTATGGGGGTGAAAGAAGGCAGGCTGGTAGATCCAAAGGATATAACCAGTGAAAGCTGGGAGGTAAAAAAATATAAGGGTGAGAATCCGAGAGCTGAGTATACATTGCAGAGTTACTGCTCCTATAGAATTGGAGACCGCATAGAACTGGGGAATCGGATTCTCACATTATATGAAAAAAAGGCGGTATTCCAACACGGGGAGTTGATATTTCACTTCAAAGCTGCGGAAAAAAAGGATATACAGGAGATGTACCATCCGTATCAAAACGAAAATATCGTAGGGTTAAGCCTTACAGGAATAGTCAAAAGGTATGAGAATTTC
>CALISX010000376.1 GCA_938041725.1 uncultured Lachnoanaerobaculum sp. | reverse complement strand
CCGTCCGATGGAAATGTATCTGTGCATGCAAGCATGCCCATCTACATTTCCGCCGTCCGGGGACTTATGCACTTACATTCAGTTACAAAGGAGAGCGTAAATGGAAAATCCAGTGGTAACCATTAAAATGGCAGATCAAGGTGAGATCAAAATCGAACTGTATCCGGAGATTGCCCCCAATACAGTGAACAACTTTATCAGTTTGATTCAGCAGAAGTTTTATGACGGTTTAACCTTCCACCGGGTGATTCCCGGATTTATGATTCAGGGAGGATGTCCTCAGGGCAATGGCATGGGAGGCCCGGATTACCGCATCAAGGGGGAATTTTCTCAAAACGGGGTGAAGAACGACCTGGCCCATACCAGAGGGGTGATTTCCATGGCCAGAGCCATGTCCCCGGATTCAGCGGGATCTCAGTTCTTTATCATGCATCAGAATGCTCCTCATTTGGACGGAGCCTACGCTGCCTTTGGCAAGGTGATCTCCGGCATGGATGTGGTGGACCGGATTGCAGAGACGGAGACCGACTATAATGATCGGCCCAATGCAGACCAGAAAATTGCGGCTGTGACCGTGGAAACCTTCGGCAAGGAATACAATGCACCGGAAAAAATACAGTAGCTCCTATCCCCACATGGCCCCCATGGCTTTGTGGGGATTCTTTTGCCTAAAGCTGCCGGAGGATGGATTCAGAAGTGTATAATAACAGGAATCATTCTTGCACATTTTTCTTACTTAGAGTATAGTGTGGTTAGTAAGACCTTACTTTCTTACGGGAAACAGGGACTTATGAAGGGATTTGTATGAACAGAAAAGCATTTGCAAAAATTAATTTGGGACTGGATGTACTCCGTAAAAGGGAGGACGGCTACCATATAGTGGATATGATTTTACAGGAAATTGATCTTTGGGACATGGTGGAGCTGATTCCCAATGCCTCCGGGAACATTACCCTCTCTGCCCAGGCCGGCCCCTCTTTTCCTTTGGATGGGAGCAATCTGGTGTATAAAGCGGCCAAAATCATGCAGGATACTTTTTCTCTGGAGGCAGGAATGCATATTCATGTGGAGAAACATATTCCCATGGAGGCGGGACTGGCCGGGGGCAGTGCTGATGCTGCAGCGGTGCTTCATCTGGTGAATAAAGCCTTTGGTCTCCAGGCAGATCTGAAACAGCTGCAAAAACTAGGTCTTTTTCTGGGGGCAGACATTCCTTTTTGCCTGGCAGGAGGCACCATGCGGGGGCAGGGAATCGGAGAAAATCTTACTCCCCTAAGGCCTTTAAAGGAGGGCCTGCTTTTATTGGTGGCAAAACCAAGAGAGGGGCTTTCCACCGGGAGGGTATATACTGCTTTGGATCAGGAAGAGAGGCTTTGTCATCCGGATATGGAGGCACTGGCAAGAGCTGTTTCAGACTGGGAAAATACCCCTCAGGGACTGCAAAGGCTGACGGCTGCCACAGGGAATGTGATGGAGAGGACGGCCATAAGGATGCTTCCAAAAATCGGTGAGCTGCAAAGATTGATGCTTGCGCAGGGGGCTCTGTGTGCCAGGATGAGCGGCAGTGGTCCCACCGTTTTTGGGATCTTCCCTTCAGAGGAAGCAAGGGAGCGCTGTTTTGCTCTGCTGGAACAAAAAAAGGAGCTGGCGGATTTTCTTTGTAAGTCCAGAACGAGATAGGTTGCAGATAGGAAAGACAGGAGGACCGAGAGGATGACAGATTTTACACAAATCGAGTCGGATGAATTCACCCCCCTTAGAGATGTAGTGTTTAAGACCCTGCGGCGGGCGATTCTAAAGGGAGAGCTGCAGCCCGGGGAGCGTTTGATGGAGATTGCACTGGCCAAAAAGCTGGGGGTCAGCAGAACTCCCATTCGTGAGGCCATGCGGATGCTGGAGCTGGAAGGACTGGTATTGATGGTACCCAGAAAGGGAGCCGAGGTGGCAGG
>CALISX010000375.1 GCA_938041725.1 uncultured Lachnoanaerobaculum sp. | reverse complement strand
GGATTTTTTGTCAATGGCATAACTCCCTCTTCTTTCTGGCTATAATTTTCTGAATTCTTTCCACATAGAGTCCAGGATCCTTTACATTTTCAATTCGTTCAATGCGCTTTTCCATGGGGTGAATGATCTTGCTGGAGGCCCCTGCCCCGCAGGCTGCAATGGTATGCTTCTCCTCCATAATGAGAATATTATAAATTCCTTCCTTTCCCTCCTTGGAAAAGCCAATGTTTTCCAGATTTCCTGCAATATTTTTTTGCCGGTAAAGATAATAGGGGGAAAGCCCCATATCCCGGCAGCTGTTGCAGGCAATGGAAAACATTTTTACCATTATCTCATCCTCCACCGCCTCATGGAGATGCTCTGTATTTAATCTGGCAGCCCGTTTCAGGGCCAGAGAATGCAGGGTTACATCCTCCGGCTCAAAGGCCTTCACCTTCTCAAAGGAATCTGCCACATCCTCCAGGGTTTCCCCCTTCAGTCCCAGAATAAAATCCATGTTGATATTGTCAAAACCAATCTCCCGGGCGGTATAGAAGGCCCGCTCCACATCCTCCACACTATGATTTCTCCCAATATAATCCAAAGTCCTTTGCTGCATGGTTTGGGGATTCACAGAAATCCTTCCAACCCCTGCCTCCTTCAGTGCCATCAGTTTTTCCCTGGTAATACTGTCGGCCCTTCCTGCCTCCACAGTAAACTCCCGTAAATGAGAAAGGTTAAAATACTCTCTGACACAGTGGAAAATCTCTCGAAGTTCCCAGGCTTCCAAAGAGGTGGGGGTTCCCCCTCCCATATAAATGGTCATAAGCCTTCTGTCCCGAAACAGCTCTGCCACAGCCTTCAGTTCCATGGAAAGGGCCTGAATATATTCCTCCACTCTTTTTTTCCAAAGGACAATGGGGTAGGAGGTAAAGGAGCAGTAAAGGCAGCGGCTGGGACAAAAGGGGATGCCGATATACAGACTGTATCCCTGCTGGTAATCCATCTCCTTTAAAATAGTATATTCCCTTTGGGCTACGGCAATCGCCAGATCGGCTTTTTCCTCTCCGCAAAGATATTTGGTCTGCATTTCTTTTTGGATCACATCCCTTGTGAGCCCCCGCTCCAGCATTTCCATAGGGATCTTAGTGGGGCGGATCCCAGTAAGCGCCCCCCAGGGCAGCTGCTTTTTGGTAAAGTCCGCCAGCATATGATATAAATTCCGTTTCAGGGAATTTTTGGTCAGAATCCGTTCCGAAAACCAGGGGCTTTCAAAGGCTTCTTCCCTGTGTTCCCCCTCTCTATCCATATTTCCCCGGCAAAAAAAACGCTCTCCCTCCTTCCTTACCTGAAAGGAAAAAAAAGCCCCGGGGTCCTCTTTGTAAACAAATTTCTCCCCCGGAAAAAAAGCCATGCAAAGCTCCCGTATATCCTGTTCAAAAGAGGCATCCTCTAAAATCAAAGCAATCATTACAGATCCAGTCTATTGCGGGCCACATACAAAGCCACCACATTATGTTTTCTTTCATAGCCAATGGTGGTCATATCCATATGTCCCGGGAAAACCTCCACATCCTCCGGCAGGGTAAGAAGTTTTTTATAAATGGAACGTACAATAGCAGGATTGTCCCCTCCATACAGATCCGTCCGTCCGCAGTCCCCCCGGAACATGGTATCCCCTGAAAACAGCATCTTTTCAGCAGGGAAATAATAGCAGCCGGACCCCCTTGTATGGCCCGGTGTTTCAATAAATGTAATATCCTGGTTTAGGAAATGCAGCTGCTCCCCATCCTGCAGAAAATGATCCGCCTTGGTGGTGGCGGTAATCCCCATCAGGCTGCTTCCTCCGTTTTTTCGGGGATCTGAGAGCATTTCCTCATCCTTTTTAGAAATATATACCGGCAAATGATATTTTGCCACCAGGTCATTCACCGCCATAATATGGTCAAAATGGCCATGGGTCAACAAAACAGCCTGGGGCAAAAGCTTCTTTTCCTCTATTACGGCAATGATCCTGTCCCCCTCATCAGCCGGGTCAATAATCAAACATTCCTTTGTTTCTTTGTTGTAGGGCAGAAAGGTATTGGTTCCCACCATCCCTAAAACCAAATAATATACCCCCAAATCCTTCATCAGCCTGTTGTCCTTTCTATATCAATCACACCATTGAGCTGCCGCAGCTTTCTAATCAGGGAATTTAACTGCTCAATTCCCCGGATGTTGCAGATCAAAACAACGGTACCCACACCCTTTCGTTCTCCTGTGTGCTTTATATGCACACTGATTTCTTTTTCCTTAAAAACCCCTAAAATATCCGCCAGCATACCTACTTTATCAATGGCCGTCACTGTCAGTTCCGCAGCATAGGTTTCCTTGCCCTCGGACTCGCTTAGCTGCCACTGGGCAGGAGACAGCCGCACCCGCTCCGCCTCGGAAAGATTTAAAATATTGATGCAGTCGGTTCGATGGATGGAATACCCCCGCCCCCGGGTGGTAAAGGCTACAATCTCATCTCCAGGCACCGGCAGACAGCATTTGGAAAAACGGGCAGTGCTGTCATGGAGACCCTTTACCACAATGCCTCCCCGGGTTCTTTCGATCTTAAGCTCCGGACTCTCCCCATGAAGCTGCTCCAAAATCTGGGCATCGGTCTGTTCTTTTTTAAGATTCTTAGCCCTTTCCTCCGCCATTTTGTTCACAACCTGGCCTTCCTTCAGGCCCCCATGGCCTACGGCGGCCAGCACCGCATCCCATTCCTTTAGCGCATATCTGCGTACTACCTTTTGCTGGTACTCCGGCTTGTTGATATCGATCCAGTTGATTCCCTTAAGTTTGCAGTACTTTTCTAAAAGCTCCTTGCCCTTTTGAATATTGTCTTCCTTTAAAACACTTTTAAACCACTGATTGATTTTGGCCCTGGCCTGGTTTGACTTAACGATTTTCAACCAGTCCATGCTGGGGCCTTTAGAGTTTTGGGAGGTAACAATCTCCACCTGATCTCCATTTTTTAATTGACAGTCAATGGGCACCAGCTTTCCATTGACTCTGGCCCCCACCATTTTATTTCCCACTGCAGAATGGAT
>CALISX010000374.1 GCA_938041725.1 uncultured Lachnoanaerobaculum sp. | reverse complement strand
TGGTACGCCTTTGAGGGTGGCGGCAGAATGCGCACCGGCTGGTATCTGGATGGAGGGAAATGGTATTATCTTGAGAAAAGTAATGGATATTTGCTCACCGGCTGGCAGCACATCGGAAATTTCTGGTATTATCTGGATGCAAGCCAGGGGGGTGCCTTGGCAGTAAATACCACAGTACAGGGGAAGTACCTTGTGAATGAAAGGGGAGAGTGGGTGGAAGGCAATACAGCAGACGACACTTCCCTGGCCCGTTTCAAAGAACAGGTGGTAAATCTGGTGAATGCAGAGAGGACCCAAAGGGGGCTGGAGCCTTTAAGGGTTTCTGCTTCCCTGGGGGATATTGCCAGTATCCGGGCAGAGGAGCTGGTAACAAGCTTTAGCCATACCAGACCCAATGGCACCAGCTGCTTTACCCTGTATGATGAAAAGGGATATGATTACAGCAGTGCAGGGGAAAATATTGCTCTGGGTCAGACCACACCGGAATCTGTGATGAAGGGCTGGATGGACAGTCAGGGTCATCGGGAGAATATTCTAAGCCCTAATTTCACGGAAATTGGGGTAGGGGTATACCGGGACAGCAGCGGACGGATGTATTGGGCACAAAACTTTGCATCTTAGAATCCTGCAAATGCTGCATTTATAGATCTGTACTGGGGTGCCGGGGCTGCCCGGCACCAAAGATTGCTTTGCACAAGGAGGAACTATGTTACAAGAGGGAAGGATTTGGGTGGGGGGAAAATCGGATGCCCCCCTGTGTATTTTGCCAGCCATGGCTAACCGCCATGGCCTGATAGCCGGAGCCACAGGTACAGGGAAAACCGTAACCCTGAAGGTGATAGCGGAATCCTTTAGTGAGGCAGGGGTACCGGTGTTTTTGGCAGATGTAAAGGGGGATCTGGCCGGCATGTGCCGACCGGGAGAAGGAGGCGGGGGAATTGCCCAAAGACTTTCGGAGCTGGGGCTTTCCGAAGGCTTTTCCTTCCGGTCCTATCCCACAGTTTTTTGGGATGTGTTTGGGAAAAAGGGGCTGCCTCTGCGCACCACTGTGTCGGAATTCGGCCCCCTGCTTCTTTCCAGGCTTTTAAATTTAAACCAGACCCAGTCGGATATTTTAAATATTATTTTTAAAATTGCAGATGAGGAGGGGCTGCTGCTTTTGGATTTAAAGGATCTGAAAAGCATGCTGCATTTTGTGGGGGAGCATGGGGAGGAGTACCGCAGCGCCTATGGAAATATTGCCAAACAAAGTGTCAGCGCCATCCTTCGTGGACTGGTATCTTTGGGGGAACAGGGAGGGGATATTTTCTTTGGGGAGCCTGCCCTGGACATCCATGACTGGTTTTCCCTCAAGGAGGGCCTGGGGGTGATCCATATTTTAGAGGCATCCAATCTGATCCAGTTTCCGGTTCTTTATGCCATGTTCATGCTTTGGATGCTGTCGGAGCTGTATGAAATCCTGCCGGAAGCGGGGGATCTGGAGAAGCCCAAAATAGCATTTTTCTTTGATGAGGCCCATTTGCTCTTTAAAAATGCCCCCAAGGTGCTGCTGGAAAAAATAGAGCAGGTGATGCGGCTGATTCGCTCCAAGGGGGTAGCAGTATTTTTTATCACCCAAAACCCCAAGGACATCCCCTCAGAGATTCTGGGCCAGCTGGGAAATAAGGTGCAGCATGCCCTTAGAGCGTTTACGCCGGAGGAGCAAAAGGGGGTGCGGGCAGCGGCAAAATCCTACCGGGCCAATCCCGCTTTTGATACAGAGGAGGCTCTTTTGGGGTTGAAAACTGGAGAGGCTCTGATTTCCTTCTTACAGGAGGACGGGTCTCCAGCCATGGTGGAAAGGGCCATGATTTTACCGCCCCGATCCCAGTTGGGGGCCATTGATGATATGATGCGGGCGGCGGTGATTTCCATATCAGATTTACAGGAGAAGTATAAAGAGGCCATTGACCGGGATTCTGCTTATGAATTTTTGCAAAGGCTTTCTCTGGAGGAAGAGAAAAAGCAGGAGGAAGCCCGGCAGCAGGCCCTCCGGGAGAAGGAAGAAAAAAGCCGCCTGCTTCAGGAGGAAAAGGAAGCCAAAAGGCTGGAAAGAGAGCAGGAGCGGGAACAGGAAAGAGCCAAAAAACAAATGAAGAGAAATATTGCCTCTGTGGCAGGCACAGCAGCCGGGACCTTGGGACGGCAGGTGGGCAAAAGCCTGGGTTCTGCCGGGGGAAACTTTGGGAAAAGCCTGGGAGGCAATGTGGGGGCCAGTTTGGGCAGGGGGATTTTGAAGACCTTATTTAAACTGTAGGTGTAGGGCAAGGGAGCCTCCAATCCTATCGCAGCTCCTGCAAAAAGACTGCGTGATCTTCTCACAGCCTGCGGAACTCGTTTGCTCCCTCACTCATTTCATTCGTGGGGAGCTGCACTCAAACATGTCCTCGGCTGCGGAAGATCATCTTGTCTTTTTG
>CALISX010000373.1 GCA_938041725.1 uncultured Lachnoanaerobaculum sp. | reverse complement strand
GCGGCAGGATATGTGATACGCCCCTTATGAGCATAAGGCGGGGAAAGTCCCGCGAAAATGCGAAAAAGAGGCCGCATGGACTTTGCCATGCAAGATCAGCCTTTGATGACCTGATTATTATACTAGATGAAAGGAGGCTTTTCAATGAAAGATAGCTCCCCGCGCCGCGAGACAGGGCGGCCTGAGAGAGCTGCCCTGTTCCGGACGGGCAAAACGGCAGAAAAGATGGAAATTTATACAGTTATTGGGGATTATTCTGCCGATTTGTATTTCATTATTTCCTTTTGAGTGCTATAATAGGGGCAATCGGAGCAGTCATGACGCTGAAGATCGAAAGGCTTCGGGCGAACTGCACAAGAGGATGCGCTGTTCCCCCAGGGGAAGGGCGGCATCTTTGTCCGCATTTATCGGTCCATTGCCCCGGGAGCAAAGGGCCGGAGATCTTCGCATTATCTCTGAACCGGAGGAAGGGAGGGGAGTTCTCCCCGCAGCAGCTGTGACGCTAAACTCGATGACCAGAGGGGTGATGATGTGATTAAGAAGGAAATGATTGCCATGCTTTTGGCTGGCGGCCAGGGCTCCCGCCTTGGTATTCTCACGAAGAATGTCGCAAAACCCGCTGTTTCCTTTGGCGGAAAGTATTCTATTATTGACTTCCCACTCAGTAATTGTATCAATTCCGGCGTGGATACCGTCGGAGTACTGACGCAGTACCAGCCTCTCCGCCTGAATGCCCATATCGGCATCGGCATCCCCTGGGATCTGGACCGGAACCGGGGAGGAGTGACGGTGCTGCAGCCCTATGAGTCCCAGGATGATACCGGATTCTATTCCGGCACGGCGAACGCGATCTTCCAGAATATCGCCTATATCGATAACTATAATCCGGACTATGTGCTGATTTTATCAGGGGATCATATTTATAAGATGGATTATAATGTTATGCTGAACTATCACAAGGCCAACAATGCGGATGTTACCATTGCAGCCATGCCTGTGCCCCTGGAGGAGGCCTCCCGGTTTGGCGTTTTGATTACTGATGAGAACAGCCGGATTACAGAGTTTGAGGAAAAGCCGGAGCATCCCAGATCCAATCTGGCTTCCATGGGAATCTATATTTTCTCCTGGAAGGTTCTAAGACAGGCTCTGATTGACCTTTCCAATGAGCCTGGATGTGATTTTGGAATGCACATCATTCCCTATATCCATAGAAACGGAGGCAGAGAGTTCTGCTATGACAATGCCTATTGGAAGGATGTGGGTACTTTGCAGACCTACTGGGAAGCCAATATGGAGCTGGTGGATATTGTTCCGGAATTTAATCTCTATGAGGAATATTGGCGTATTTTTACTAAGAGCGATATTATTACACCCCAGTATATTGCAGACTCCTCCAAGATCGAAAGAAGTATTGTGGGAGAGGGCAGTGAGATTTACGGCACAGTGATCAATTCTGTGATTGGAGCGGGCGTTGTGATTGGACCAGGCGCAGTGGTGCAGGATTCCATTGTAATGCGGGGCAGCCAGATTGGCCCTGGCACAGTGCTGGACAAGGCCATTGTGGCAGAGTATTCCATCATTGGCAGCAACTGTACCATTGGGGAAGGGGAGTTTGCCCCCAGCCGGCTGGATGAAAAGGTCTATAACAGCGATCTGGCCATCATCGGGGAGAAGTCCCTGGTTCCGGATGGGATCACGGTGGGAAGGAATACAGCCGTGTTAGGAGAGACTGAGGCAGGGGATTACCCGGAAGGCAAGCTGGCAGGCGGAGGCTATATTATAAAGGCAGGTGAGGCGAGATGAGAGCAATAGGAATTATTTTAGCAGGGGGAAACTCTAAGAGAATGAAGGAGCTTTCCAATAAGAGAGCCATTTCTGCCATGCCCATTGCAGGCAGTTACAGAAGTATTGACTTTGCCCTGAGCAATATGACCAATTCCCATATCCAGAAGGTGGCGGTATTTACCCAGTACAATTCCAGATCTTTAAACGAGCATTTAAGTTCCTCCAAGTGGTGGGATTTTGGAAGAAAACAGGGCGGACTCTTTGTATTCACACCTACCATTACGGCCAGCAGCTCTGACTGGTACCGGGGGACGGCAGATGCTCTATATCAAAATTTGACTTTTTTGAAACAATCCCATGAGCCCTATGTGGTAATTTGTGCAGGAGATGGTATTTATAAACTTGACTATGAGAAAGTATTGGAGTATCATATCGAGAAAAAAGCAGATATAACGGTAGTGTGCAAAAAAGCAAGCAGGGAAGACGATCTGAGCAGATTCGGTGTGGTATCAATCAATGACGAGGGCAGGATCACGGATTTTGAAGAAAAGCCCATGCTTTCTTCTGGAGAGAATATCTCCTGTGGAATTTATGTGATCCGCCGCAGGCAGCTGATAGAATTGATCGAGCGAAGCGTTGCCGAGGATAAGTATAATTTTGTACAGGATATTTTGATCCGCTACAAGAATTTAAAGCGGATTTATGCTTACAAGATTGGTACCTATTGGAACAATATCGCTTCCGTAGATTCTTACTATAAAACCAATCTGGATTTTTTGAAGAAGGAAGTAAGGGACTATTTTTTCAATGAATATCCTGATATTTATTCAAAAGCGGATGACCTGCCTCCTGCAAAGTACAATCCCGGGGCTATGGTGAATGATTCCCTGGTATCCAGCGGATGTATCATCAACGGAACGGTGGAGCATTCCATTTTATTCAAGAAGGTGTACATCGGAAACAACTGTACTATCAAAAATTCTGTGATTTTAAATGATGTATACATCGGCGACAACACAACCATTGAAAATTGTATTGTGGAGAGCCGGGGTACAATACGCGCAAATTCGACATATATAGGAACAGCGGAGGAGATCAAGATAGTGATAG
>CALISX010000372.1 GCA_938041725.1 uncultured Lachnoanaerobaculum sp. | reverse complement strand
CCTTCATATCCGCAATCTTCTGATCCTTTTGTGCCTCGCGTGCTTGCGATTCTTCGAAGGCCTTTTTCAGGGATTCGACCGTGTTATTCAATTTGGTGACAGCATCCTTCATCTCTGTGAGCCGGATGTCTCTTGAGGTCATATCCATGAAAAGTCCCCTCCAATAATGCTGGATTTATTATATCGTAAATACAACATTATTTGGAAGGAAAACAACTGCTTTTACCCTGTATGATTGTGCCGGAAAATCCAGTGTTTATGCGGGATCCCGGACTTTGATCGCCTTTGGCTGATCAATTTCCAGCCCGTCCATCAGATATCCGAACTCTTTCCATGTCAGGTTCCTGACCTCGGAGCTATTCCTCGGCCACCAGTATCGTCCATCTGCAGCCAGACACTTGTAGATCACCTTCGTCCCTTCCCCTCCTAAATAATCAAACCGCTGCTGTCTAAGGGATAACACTGCCTTCCGGATACATATCCTTTCTATAGTCATAGGCAATTCTCGGCGTGCCGTCCTCTGCATAGATTCTGCCGCACTTTTGAAAACCGAACCGCTGTGCCAAGAACTGCATCCTTCGGTTATTTTCATGGGTATCCATACGCAAATAGTCCATATGTGCAGCACAAAAATCAAAGCAGCTTTGGGCAACTCCCCTGGAAAGACCTCCGGAGGCCAGCCGGTGTATGGTGCCGTAGGGACCGGTGCCGTGCCAGCTTCCCTCTTCCAGCACCTGGTAGGTTCTGTCTTCTCCCAGAATAAAAGAAAAGACACCGGCAACCCTTCCCTCCTTGACACAAACAAAGCAATTTCCCTCCTGCATGTCCCGAAGGGCATATTCTACAACGGGATAGTCCGGAGGCCACTGGGTCGGGTTGCCCTGCCGCTCCATCTGTTCCCTGGCAAAAGCATAAATTTGCCGGATGTCTTCCCAGTCTGTCTCTGCCGCCTTGCGAATCTCCATGTTCTCCTTCTCCTATAGAATTTTCTGAGGGTGCCAATGCAAGCAGTCCCCGGATACCAAAGAGTACCGGATCCCCCGTTTCTTTCCCCGGATGCTGTCGTGGAAATGAGACTGTCCATGGCAATGGCCGTATACCACCTGCTCTGCCCCCTCCCGTTCTGCCATTTTTGTAAAAATGCTGTTGTTTTCCCAGGCGCTGGTGGGAGGGTAATGTAAAAAACAATGAATTTCCGATAGCCTGCTGCCTTTGCCAAATCAAAGGAAGTCTGCAGCCTGGCTGCCTCCCGTTCCACCAGCATTTGGGCATGCTCCATGCTTCCCCTTCCCTCATAGCAAAATCCCTTGGTTCCCACCAGGGCATACTCCCCATAGGAATAAAAATTCCCCTGTAAAAAATACAGCCTGCCTTTGTACATTTCATTTAACTTCTCTGTTTTTTTCACATCCCAGAAAAAATCATGGTTCCCCCGAAGCAAAATCTTTCTTCCAGGCAAATCCGCAATATACTCCAAATCCAGCCTGCAGTGATCCAGCTTGCCGCCCCAGGTATGATCTCCTGCCAGAACCAAGGTGTCCTCCGGTGTCAGGCATGCTTCACAATTTTTCTTAAAAATCTTCTCATGGCCCACCCAGATTTTCTCCGCAGCCTGGGCCAGGGACTTCACCTCCGATTGAAAATGAAGATGCAAATCTCCTATTGCATATAGCGGCATACTCACCTCTTAGGGCTTTCTCTTGTTCTGGCTGCCTGCCCTTTGGCAAACAGCCCATATCCCATTGCCCTTTACATTTTTAGTTGAAAAAACAGCTTTAAATACTCTTCCTCCACCTCCTGGAAACTGCGGGGACTGCGTTTGGTTTCTACATGTAAAAACGGAGCCTCTCCCCCGGGGTTTTCTCCCAGAAGATCCCGCAAATCATACCAAAGCAGGGCATCATCAATTTCCCTTAGCCTTTCTGCCTCCTCCCTGGTAAGCCTTCTTCCTATGAATTTCTCATAGATCAGATCCAGCAGCTGGTCTTCTCTGTACTGATACAGAGGCAGGGTTTTCTTAAAGGGCCTTGGCACATCGGATAAATAGCACTCCCCTGCATCGTGGAGCAAACAGGCCAGAGCCAAGCTTTTGGTATACCCCCTGTGCAGTGCCTCCCTGGCACAGGAAATACAATGCTCCCCCACAGAATAAAACATTTTTACATGACCATTTCCCCGGCAGATCAAGGACAGCGCATGGGCAATGTCTTCAATAACAATCAAATCCGCCTCCGGTTCCAGGGGAAAAAAATGCTTCCCCGTATAGGTGGTGATATATTCACTCATGGCTTTTCCTTTACTCCTCCAGCTCAAAAATCCGCTTCTCTCCAAAACATGCTGCCCAGTCAGAGGCAAAGCGGTCCAGGGCATTTTGAATCAACGGCCCCTCCGTCATCATGGTTAAAAGCTCCGGTGCCAAAGTCACCGCCTGGGCCCCGGCCAAAAGGGCATCCACCACCTGTCTGGTGCTGCAAAAACCAGCGCCCAAAATCTTCGGGGGACGGATCATGTTTTGGAAAAGGCTGTGGATCTCCCGGATACATTTTCCGGGATCCAGATTGTTGTTTGCCATACGGTTATAATAGGGAGCCACATAGTCTGCTCCCACACTGGCGGCCAAAAAAGCCTGCTGGGGAGTATATACTGCTGTGGCCGTCACCCGGACCCCGGCCCGTTTTAAAATCTTCATCACCCGGATCCCTGTTTCATTGGCAGGGATCTTAATATAGGTTTCCATTCCAAAAACCTCTAAAATCCTTCTGGACTCCTGTACCATCTCCTCTTCCCCTCTGGCGGTCACCTGGATATGCAGCTGCCTTTGGCCGATGCACTCCTGAATAGCTCCTAGACAGGAAAAAAATCCCCCGCCTCCCCTGGCAAGAAGAGAGGGATTGGTGGTAACCCCTGCAATATTATAGATTTTTATGGCTTTTTGAATTTTTTCCACATGCACACTATCTAATAAAATTTCCATAGGTCTCCTCTCCCAGCACCACCTCTATTTTGCTGTGATGCACCGCCCTTAGATACAGATCAAAAAGCTGGGCCGTGGGCATCTTTAAGCTGGCAGTATTCACACAGGGATGGGCTCCTACAAATTTCCCTGCCACCACATCCCGGTCCACCAACAGCTGTACCCGGTTGTTCACATCATTCATCAGGCCGAAAATAGAAGCAGAACCCGGGGTGCAGTCTAACAGTTCCTCCATCTCCTCCGGATCCCCAAAGGAGAGGCGGGAGGAGCCGATCTGGGGGGAAAGCTCCTTTGTTTTGAAGGCCTTGTCCCCAGGCATCATAAGCAAATAGTAGCTGGTATGCTGCCTGTTGGTTAAAAACAAATTCTTGCAAACCGTAGCATGTAAAATGCCGTCAATTTCCTTGCAGTCCTCCATAGTATAGGCCTTGGCCCCCGGATGGTCCGTATGCCAGTAATCCATTCCGATTTTATCCAGCAGGTCATACACCCGGATCTCCTTTTCCAGCCGTCCCTCCAGGGAGGCGGGACGCCCCTTTTCCAAGCGGTATTTATCCATTCGCTTCCTCCATCAATTCATTGCAGATTAAAGTATCTCCCGGCAAAATTTCTGTATCCCCCCAGGGGATGATGACCTCATTGCCCCTTTTGATTAATATAATCAGATTTACATCTTCCTTAGGAATCTCTGCAAGCTTTTTTCCTGCATAGCTGTGTTTTTTATTTACATGGGTTTCTGTTAAACGGATTCCATTCACATCCTCCGGTTCATTGGCGCTTAGCACCAGCTTATCCCCGGCCTCCAGCACGGTCTGCCCATCCGGCACCGTCTTCCCCTCTGCATTTTCCCGGTACACCAGCAGAGTATCCGGAGGCAAAGTAATATCCGCCAGACTGGCCCCGGTCCAGGGGTGCCCCGGGGGAATGCGGAACTGAATAAACTGCACCGGCAGGGCATCAGAATAATCTGTAAAGGTTTTCAGTACATCCTCCTCCTCATCAATCATGTCCAGCTTCCGGGATACCCAGGGAAGCAGCGTCCCCTGGAACAAAATAGACAGCAGCACAATGAAAAAGGCGATATGAAAAATTTCCCTGTGGGGCGTTCCCCGCATAATCGCCAAAATGGCAAATACAATAGAAGCAGCCCCCCGCAGACCTGCAAAGGAAACCAAAAGGATCTGGGAAAGGGAGCAGCCAAAGGGCGCCAATAACCCGGCCACCACCACCGGACGGGCAAGGAAGGTTAAAAAAAGCATAATCAGCAGCGCCTGCCATGCCACATCGGGAATCCGGGAAGGGGTGGCCAGCAGTCCCAGTAAAAAAAACAAAAGAATCTGCATCAGTCCTGTGATCCCATCAAAAAAAAGCACCAGCCTTTTCTTTTCGTAGATTTTTGCATTTCCTAAAATCAATCCTGTGATATAGGTGGACAAGAAGCCATTGCCTCCAAAAACTGCAGGCAGGGCATAGGACACCAATGCCACCCCCAACACAAAGATCATGTCAAAGCCGTCGGAACCAAAGGGCATCCGCCGCATAATATACAGTGCAGCAAAAGCAATCCCTACCCCCAAAGCAATCCCCAGACAAAACTGTAAGGCAATGGTGGATACTATAAAGCCTGCACCGCCCCCGCCCCCCTTGATCTGCAAAAGCACAATGGTGAGCATATAGGCGGCAGGGTCATTGCTTCCGCTTTCCACCTCCAAAAGAGAGGCAGTATTATTTCTTAGAGAAAGTCTTTTGGAACGCAGCACAGAAAACACTGAAGCTGCATCGGTGGAGGCCACCACAGAACCCATTAAAAATCCGGTGATCCAATCCATTCCAATCACAAAGCGGCAAAAGAGTCCGGTGATCATGGCCGTAGCAAGCACACCCAAAGTGGAAAGCAAAACCGCCTGGAGCGCCACAGGTTTTGCCAGGGTCACATTGGTGCTGAAGCCTCCATAAAACATAATCAATGTAAGAGCCAGGGTGGACACATCAGAAACCAGTCTGTAATCTTCAAAATCCACCTTGAAAATACCATCTACCCCGAATACCATACCCAGAGCAATAAAGGCCAGAAGCATGGGCACCCCGATTCTTGATGAAATTTTATTAAAAACAACACATAAAAATATAATCAAAGCAGAAATAAGAATAATCCGATCCATATCTTCCTTTCTGTTGCAAGCCATTTTTCCCCAGGAAGGGAAACACCCCAGGTAACGATCCATTCCAGCAGCCATACCAGCTCCTGCCGGGGAGAGCCCCCTGCCATAGGATGCTTTTTTATAATATCATATCCCCCCCATCTGGTACAGACTTATACAGCTGTCTGTACGCAGCCGGCATTTTTCCAGAGCCTGGAGTCTCCACAAACAGGTTCTGGTTCCCCCTTGACTTTTGGAAACGACGTCTGTAGAATTAAAGTATACTACAATCGTAGAATACCCAAAGAATCTGTCAGGAACCATGGTCCTGTACGCACCCTCCTGACAAGAAGTGTTTTGTTTCAGAGGAGGAACGCCTATGCAATCAATTACCAAACGCCTGCCTGACGCAGAATTTAAAATTATGAAATGTATCTGGCATATGGATTGTACCATCACCAGCTCAAAGGTGATGGAGCATTTGGGAGACGGAGGAGGATGGAAACCCCAGACTGTGCTGACTTTGCTCACCAGACTCTGCGATAAGGGGTTTCTCTCCAGTGAAAAATCCGGCAAAGAAAGGATTTACTCTCCCCTGGTTTCCGAGGCGGAATATTTATCTGTGGAAACCGACGATTTCATGCACCGCTATGCCGGTCTTCCCCTCCGGGGACTGGTGAAAACCCTGTTTCAATCCGGAGGACTTACCGCCGGAGACATTGATGACTTGAAACAGCTTTTAGAAGAACAGGAGGAGCGCCTGGATGAATGATATCTTTCTATCCCTTGGGGATTATATCCTCATCACCTCTTTGCTGGCCGCCTTTTTGCTTTTGCTTTTTTCCCTGTTTCGAAATGCCTTTGGAGCAAAGCTAAGATACGGGGTATGGATTTTATTTCTGGTGGCTGCCTTAGTACCAGTGCGCTCTATTCTGGGGCAGGGCCTGGTGCCCCGTCCCCCGGTCTTTTCCAGCCGGGATACAGAAAGCACTCCTATGGAGGAAACCTTTGCTCCCCTCTCCCAGGAAGAAGGAACTGCCGAAGGGAGCAGCCTCCAGGAAGCCCCTGCCATAGAGACAGCCTCCGCCCCATCCCCTGGATTTTTTTCACTGCCCTTAGTCATTGGCCTGATCTGGGCAGCAGGATTTCTCTTTTTCCTGCTGTCTAAGGTTCTTTACTACCTGGCCTTTCGCAGAAGAATGCTTCGCTGGGCAGATCCGGTAAAGGAAAAAAAGTTCCT
>CALISX010000371.1 GCA_938041725.1 uncultured Lachnoanaerobaculum sp. | reverse complement strand
CTTCATACACCAGACCGTATTCCACCAGCTTGCTCACCGCCCTTTGAGAATTTACCCCCCGGATATGTTCAATCTGGGCTCTGGTTACAGGCTGGCAGTAGGCAATGATGGACAAGGTTTCCAGCACAGCCTCAGTCAGCACCTGTTTTTTCGGGGTTTTACAGATCCGTATCAAATCCCCATAGAGTTCCTTTCTGGTGCACATTTGAAAGCTCCCCTCCAGCTCCAAAATCTCCACTCCATGGCCCCCCTCCTCATAACGGGTGTTCAGGTTTTGGATCAAGTCCTGTACCTCTTTGACAGAGATCTCCAGAACCTGGGATAGTCTGGTTTCCTCCACCGCCTCACCCAAGGCAAATAAAATCCCCTCCAGAGCAGCCTCCTTCTTTGTTAATTTCTCCATACTTACCCTTCCTCCCAGTTTGAAAGATCCAAATCCTCCTTGCCCTCCTCCTCCAGGGTTTCGATTTCCATCTCCCCAAAGGTTTCTTCCTGGTACAGGGCCACCTTGCCGATTTTCATCAGCTCCAAAAGGGCCAAAAATGTAGTAACAATTTCCAGTCTGGTTTTTTGGCTTTCCAAAAGGCTGCGAAAAGAAAAGCGGCGGTTCTTTCTGGCATAGTCCATCACCCAAAGAATCTGCTCCTTCAGACTGATTCCCTCCTTTTGGATCCTGCCAAATCCGCTTCGCACCGGATCCCTTCGCTCTTCCTTGCTGCGCATCACCTGGGTAAAAACTGCCTGAAGCCGTTTCAGATCCAAGCCATCCAGCAGCTCATCCAGATTGAGGGGAGGTACATACCGGCGCACCTCCCCTGGAATATCCTCCTCCTTAAACAGACGGCAGCTCTCCTCCCCATCCAAAATCCCCAGTTTCCCGGCGATCAGTTTATATTTCTTATACTCCAAAAGCCTTTGCACCAACAGTGCCCTGGGATCCTCCTTTTCTCCCTCCTCCTTTTCCTCCGGGGGCAAAAGCATCCGGGCCTTGATCTCCAGCAAAGTGGCAGCCATCACCACAAACTCGCTCATCACCTCCAGATCATCCTGCTGCAGAGTTTCCATATAGGCCAGATACTGATCCGTAATACTGATAATGGGGATATCATAAATATCAATGCGATCCTTGTCGATGAGATAGATCAGCAGATCCAAAGGACCCTCAAAGCGATCTAATTTATAGGATAATTCCATCGTTCCTTTTTATCTGCCTTTCTTTAAATCCAGCACCACAATCTCAGGAGGGTTGTTGAGGCGCAGGTTCACGCTATGGGTTCCCAGCCCCGCCCCCACAATATGCACCATATTTCCCCTTTGGAAACCGCCGGCACAGCAGGGATAGAAAAACTGAAACTGGGGCGTCATCAGCCCCCGGTGGGGCCCCAGCCGTATGGTTCCTCCATGGAAATGGCCGGAAAGGGTAAGATCTGCTCCCCAGGCTCTGTAGGCTTCTCCAAATAAAGGAGAGTGAGCCAGCAAAATATTGCAGCGGCCCTTTACGGGAGAGCCGATTCTATCTCGTATCTCCTCCGAGGTTAAACTCCACCGGGATCTTCTTGTAAAATATTTTTTTTCAAGCTCCAGCCCCAGGATACAAAGATCCTCCTCCACCAGGGCCCTTTGGTCCCCCAGTACATAGACCCCGGCTTTTTTCAGCATTCCCTCCCAGGCTTCATACAAATCTCCAAAACTTTTTCTTTCCCAGTGAAGCCGGGATTCATGGTTCCCATTGGCATAAAATACCGGATATTTTTTTGCCAGTTCCCGGCAAAGTCTCAGGGCCTGATCCATATGAAAGCCCCTTTTGACCGTGGGCATATCCCCTCCGATCAAAATTCCATCCGGAGCCAGCTGATCAATGGCCCTTCGTAAGAGGGCATTGTTTGTTCCGAAGGAATGGTTATGAAGATCCGTTAAAAACACCAGCCTGTAGTCCTTTTTCAAGGCTGGCAAAACAACCCGGTAGCCCTTCAAAATAAAATGATTCCGCTCATAAAAAGAACGAAGCAGTGAGGAAAGAATACCCACTGCTCCGAAACACATTGCAACTGTCCATGCTTTTTTTTGATTCATTTTGCCTGTTTCTCCCTAGTTCACCCAGACACCGTCTCCATTCACCTGGTAGCCGTCGGGGGTAGTGGTATTTACCAGCATTTTACCATCACTTCCTAAATAATACCACAGGCCGTTATAGAAAAGCCAGGATCCCATCTGCATCCCGCCCCAGTCCATGAGGTAAAACCAGTTCCCGGCACTGTCCTGTCTCCAGCCGGTGGCCATATACCCGTCTGGATCAAACCAGTACACATAGCCCCCAATCAGCAGATTCTCATCCACTGCCCAGCTCAGATTGTCCTTGATATAGTACCATCTCCTGTTTCCATTTTCCTGATGCCAGCCCCTGACAATGTTCATTCCCGGTCCGGTTTTTTGGTTCTCGTCCACAGGATCGTTGGGGCCCCTGCTGCCGGACACCTCCCCTGCCTGGGTTCCCTGTACGCTGCCTGCTGTATTGGAAGGGGACTCCTGGGAAGCTGTCCCATTTCCTCCCTGGGCGCTGCCTGCCTGGGAAAAACCATAATCCAAAAGCGCCCTGGTATCATTGTACTGGGTGCCGGGACATTTCATCACCACTGCGATCAGCAGCACCCCGTTTCTTTGGGCTGCCGTCACCAATGTGTTTTTCGCCAGTCTGGTATACCCTGTCTTTCCCCCGATAATCCCCTCATAGTACCTGGCATCATCGGGATGCACCATCTTATGCCCCATACGGATGGTCTTGGCGGAAGCCCTGGCCCTGGTGGCTGGAAAGGTATAGCTTGTGGTTCCCACAATCTGCCGAAAGGCGGCATTTTCAAAGCAGCCCTTGGCAATCCAAGCCATATCCCTGGGGGTGGTGACATGGGCGGCATTGTTCAGCCCATTGGGATTCACAAAATTGGTGCGGGTGGCACCCAACTGCCTGGCCCTGGCATTCATCCGTTCTGCAAAGGCGGGAATGCTCCCCCCCACATGCTCTGCCAGACCATTGGCTACATCATTGGCAGAATACAGCATCAGTCCATACAGACAATCCCGCACACTGACCCGGTCCCCGGCAGACAGATTCAAATGCACTGCCCCGGACTCCAGATTGGTGGTGGCACCTCTGGAAAAAGTCACCGTTTCCTCCATACTGCAGTTTTCCAGCACCAGCAAAGCAGTCATCATCTTGGTAATGGATGCAGGATAATACTGGGTATCTCCATTCTTGTTGTACAGTATCTCCCCGGTATTGGCATTTAAAAGCACTGCTCCCTCGGCCCCCACCGACGGCGGCTCCCCTGCTGCCTCTGTCCTTTGGGGTAAAAGAAGCACCACACAAAGCAGCAAAGCCATCACCGCCGCCATTCCTTTTCTTATTCTCATGTTCCCTCCATCTCTGTTTTGTTTCCGGATTACACACAATGCCTTCTATTATACGGCAATTTCCCCGGAACACCCTTACAAAACCACTGGGATTTTAGTTATGGTTTGTTTACAATATCCCCAGCCCACCCGCCGGAGAAGCACATGGGACTTACTATAGCATAAAAAAGAAAAAGAGAAAACATGAAATACAAAATTTAATTGTGCAACTTATTCAGAAACTGTTGATTAATTATTAACTGAATCATCCATTTATGAAATCATAGAAAAGATTTGTTGAAGCAAACCAGAATCTGATTTTACCCGCTGTTACAGGGGCAAAGGAACCCTCCAATTCATAAAGCGGTGGGCTCCCAGGGATGCTATCCCCGGGAGCCAGCAAGCTGCTTTGCAGCGAAGTGACGCACAGACTTATATTTATGGTGGTGCCGATCCGTCGGCATGGGGGTTTACTGTACCAATTCTTCCATCACATCCGCTACCCGCTCCAATTTCCTGGCCCGATAGGCATTGGAGCCACAAAAAAGCAGGGCATGATCCATATCCCCCCTGGCCGCAGCCACCAAAGCATCGGTGATACAGTAGGGAATGGTGCGTCGGTCGCATTTGGCCAGACATAAATGACAGCTGCGCACCGGAATGGGGCCCTGATCCAAAGAAGCCAAAAAGGCATTGCGAATGGCCCGTCCCGGCATCCCCACAGGACTTTTGGTAATAACAATATCCTCCTCCCGGGCTTTCAGGTAGGCCTCCTTATAGGCCTGGGGAGCATCGCATTCAAAGGTGGTTACAAACCGGGTGCCCAGCTGCACTCCGGCGGCTCCCAGACAAAGGGCATGGTCCAGATCCTCTCTGGTATAGATGCCCCCTGCCACAAACACGGGAATCTTTTTTTGATACTTTTCTTCGTAGCTTCCCACCTGGGCAATGATTTTTTTGATTTCCCTGTCAAAATCCTCCCGGCGAAAATGAACCGAAGGGGCTATGTCCGCCCCCAGCTCCTGAATGGAATCATAGGAAAATCCCAAATGTCCTCCTGCAAGCGGACCTTCTATAACTATTGCATCCGCCGTGGTCTTATACTTTCTGTCCCACATCTTTAATATGACTTTGGCACTCTTTCTGCTTGAAACTATCGGTGCAATACATGTTTTCTTTTCATTTTTGCTTATCTGTTGCCCCTTTTGTACAAGCTCAGGTAAGTCTATCGGCAGTCCTGCACCTGAAATAATTATATCCGCACCTGCTTTTACAGCCTCTATTACATAATCAGCATATTTATTGGTTGCCACCATTATATTAA
>CALISX010000370.1 GCA_938041725.1 uncultured Lachnoanaerobaculum sp. | reverse complement strand
CAACAGACGGTCGATCGTGACGGACGCGAGACCATTATAAAGCAATCCACGCTTCCAGATTTCCTTGAGAGCCCACCACTCTGATTCAATATAGGGATTGTGATAGGTAACATAGGGATTGTCCATATCCGCCCAAAAACCAATGACATCGGAAAATTCCTCCCACATGCCCTTATACTTCCAAACGGATTCCTTGCACTTTTCAATAAAGGGGGCTACCCCGTATTTTTCGATTTGCTCCTTGCCGTCAATCCCAAGCTCTTTTTCCACCTCAATTTCCACCGGCAGCCCATGGGTATCCCATCCCGCCTTTCTGGGAACCTGAAAGCCTTTCATGGTACGGTATCTGGGAATCATATCCTTGATTACCCGGGTAAGGGCATGACCGATATGGGGCTTACCATTGGCCGTGGGGGGCCCGTCATAAAACATATAAGTCGGAGCATCCTTCCTGTCCTCAATGCTTTTTTCAAAGATATGTTCTTTTTTCCAGAACTGTTCCACTTCCCTTTCTCTTTCCACGAATTTTAAATCCGTGGGTACTTTCTTATACATACATTTGCTTTCCTTTCTACCCATGTCCTTCTGTCTTTCCTCTACGAGAAAAAGCCCCCGCCCTGCGAACAGGACGAGGACAACGTTTAACCACCTCTCACAACACACCACCTATGTGTCCCGATAACGGAAGAACCGGCGGATCACGTCCGTTTCCCGGATATTATAAACATTCCTGTTATCTATGTCAAATGCATTATTTAGGAATGATTCCCACTTCCATAGCTTCTTTTCTTAATTGCTCTCTGAAATCCGGATGGGCGATGGAAATCAGCAGCTCCGCCCGCACATCCATGGGCTTATTGGAAATGTCCACTGCACCGTATTCGGTTACCACATACATCACCAGGCTTCTGGGGGTGGTCACCGCCTGACCCGGCGGCAGCTTCAGGGTAATGGTGGATTGGAGGTTCCCTTCCTTATCCTTGATGGTGGATCCCAGACAAAGGAAGCTTTTTCCGCCCTTGGAATAATTGGCTGCCAATACAAAGTCAAGCTGTCCTCCCGTGGAGCTGAACTGCCTGAAACCAATGGACTCGGAACCTACCTGGCCCGTCAGATCCACCATCAAACAGCTGTTAATAGACATAAAATTATCATACTGTGCTGCCCTAGGAGGATAGTTGATATCGTTGATGGCTCCTACCTCACATTTTCCCTCTGCAATATAGTCATACACCTCCTGGCTTCCAAATCCAAAGCCTGCCAGCAGTCCCTGATTTACAGCCCCTGCCTTGGCAAGGCGTACCAGGGAATCCGTCAGCATCTCCGTATGAACCCGCATATTCTTTTTGCTTTCCAAACCATAGCCCACAGCATTGGCAATGCCTCCCAGGCCTACCTGAATGGTAGCGCCGTCAGGAATCAGGGGAAGGATATAGGATGCAATTTTTTTGTCCAATTCTCCCACAGGCGGCTGCTTCAACTCATACAGGGGGTGATCATCTCTGCAAAAGGCCGTTACCTTGTCAATATGCACCCTGTGTTTTGTTCCCTTTACCCTGGTTTGGAACTTATTGACACAAATAATGATCCTTTCTGCATATTCTGCCACCTCTCCTCCCCAGGATGCTCCCTGGGGCCCCAGGTACACATAGCCCTCTTCATCCGGTTCCGTGCCCTCCACCGCCATCACGTTAACCTTGTAATGGTCCCGCAAAGCCAGATTGCTTCTGGAAAAGTTCACGGAATTCAAATGCACATTTCCCTTTCCGGAAAATTTCCTTTCCCAGGGACCTGTGAAAATAGAATGGAAATTGATCCTTCCCGCATACTCCTTGGATTCCATACATTTTACCGGCTTTGCCATCAGGGCGCTGACCATGTCCACATTTTCCAGCTCATCTTTCCTGTCGCAAATCGCATCCGCCAAAGGATAGGGAAGGCAGGTATACCATCCAATCCAAATCCTGTCATTGGAGCGGATCAGCTTCGCCGCCTCTTCAATACTCATCATTTTCTCTTCAAACATTTTTTTAATATCCATAGTATATCCTCCTGTCATTCCTGCAGCAGCCCCTCAAAATCCTGTAAACCCCCATGCCGGGGACCGGCAGCGCCATGCATATAAGTCTCCGCTGCTATTTCCCCTGGAAATTCGCTTTTCTCTTTTCCACAAAAGCAGCGATTCCCTCTTTAAAGTCCTCTGTCTTGGAGCATTCCACCTGCGCCCTGACCTCGGCCTTGCCAAAGTCTTCATACTCTTTAAATACTGCTTCATACACCAGCTTCTTCATATTCCTGTAGGCACAGGCCGGTCCTGCCACCAGCTTCTTTGCAAATTTCAAGGTTACTCCATCCAGTTCCTCTACAGAACAAACCTGCTTAAACATTCCCATGGCATGGCCTTCCTGGGCGGTGATGGGGGCTCCGGTCATCACAAGATCCATGGCCCTATGCCAGCCGATATCCTTGGCCAGCAAATAGATTCCTCCGGTATCCGGTATCAGAGCAATATTCACAAAGGCCTGGAGGAATTTCACTGTATCAGAGCAAAATACAAAATCACAGGACAGAGCCAGATTGCAGCCTGCTCCTGCCACAGCACCGGAACAGGAGGCAATAATGGGCTTAGGGAATTTTCTCATATAATTGGAAAGCTTGAATACCCTTTCCACAATGGTAAACTCTCCCAGAGTATTGTTTTTGATCCTGTCATAAAAATAACCGATATCTCCTCCAGCGCTGAAGCAGCGTTCCGTGCCTTTGATAATGATGACCTTTACCTCCTCCTTTTCACAGGCCTGGAAGGAAGCCTCCAGCTCATCCACCATTTCCTCATCAATGGCATTCAGGTTTTTCAAATAATTCATTTGAATTGTGGCAATATTCTCTTCCACTTGGAAGTTGATCTTCTTAAAATCCATACCAAAGCCTCCTTAAAAAATGGGGTTTAGAGGTCTCAAAAATCTTCCTTTATGCTTACAAACGCCATTTTCCCCGACCTCCCAACCTACTGTCTTTACAGGTGTTTATCCGGATCATCCCTGTTCTAAGCCGCCTTAACCCACTGTCTGCCGTCAGAGGATTGGAGCCATTCTATTTTAAGTATAACAATTCCTGCAATAATTTTCAAGATAATAAAGTATATTTTATATTTTTAACAGATAATAATAGAGCAAATTATTAAATTCTTAATTATTATATATTCTTATGTTATGATAATAAAAAATACTGAACATTTTAAAAAATACTTCCCTATGCTATACTGTTGCAGACAAAAAAGTATTTTTTACGGTTAGGAGGAATTTCAGGTGTACAGTACCCCCCCATACCGGGCAGGCTGTGATCCAAAGGCCCAGGCACTTTTATATCGGCTCTATGAACATCATGCCCTGTCTCCGGAGGAATATGAATATCTCATCATCCATCACACCCCCCTGCTGGAAGCAGAGGCGGCCAAGCTGGCGGTAAAAACCAGAAAGACTGTCTACGGCAGTCAGATTTTTACCAGAGGGCTGATTGAATTTACCAATTACTGCAAAAACGGCTGCTATTACTGCGGCATCAACCGGGAGAACAAAGAGGTGGAGCGCTACCGTCTGACCCTGGAGGATGTACTCTCCTGCTGCCAAGAGGGGTATGCCCTGGGGTTTCGCACCTTTGTGCTTCAGGGGGGAGAGGATCCCTATTTTACAGATGAAAAAATGGTGGAGATGATAGGCTCCATCCGCCGGGCCTTTCCTTCCTGTGCCATTACCCTTTCCATTGGGGAACGGTCCTATGAAAGCTATCTGGCCATGTATCAGGCCGGAGCCAACCGCTATCTTTTGCGCCATGAAACTGCTGATGCCGGCCACTATGCCCTGCTCCACCCCAAAGAACTGTCCCTTTCCCAGAGAATGGACTGTCTAAAAAGCCTGAAATCCATTGGCTACCAGGTGGGCTGCGGCTTTATGGTGGGCTCTCCCGGACAAACAGCCAAAACCCTGGCGGAGGATCTTTTCTTTATTCAAAATTTTGTTCCGGATATGTGCGGCATCGGTCCCTTTATCCCCCAGCATGCCACGGCGTTTCGGGACAAGCCCCAGGGAGAGCTGCACCAAACCCTGTTTTTGCTCTCCCTGCTGCGGCTGATCCAGCCAAATCTCCTGCTGCCTGCCACCACAGCCCTGGGAACCATTCATCCAAAGGGCAGAGAAATGGGTATTTTGGCCGGTGCCAATGTGGTAATGCCCAATCTTTCCCCCACCCGGGTGCGGCAAAAATATCTCCTGTATGACAACAAAATCTGCACCGGGGACGAATCCGCCCAGTGCCGCTCCTGCCTCACCAGGCGGATAGAGGCCATCGGATATGAAATTGTCAATGCAAGAGGGGATATCAAAAAGGATTGATGGTCCCAGCTCCAAATCCCTTCCTGCATACCTCTTGTCCTGTTTTTAATCAAGGAGGAACTATGAAACTGTATTTGGATTTTATTCGCAGGCAGATGGGCCTGGCTGGGGTTTTATGTATCGGTTATAGTGCACTGCTCTTTTTCCTGATTTGGCAATATAATGCTGACTCCATGATTTATTATCAGATCAGCCCCTATGCCTATGCTTCAGACCCCATTGATTTTTTCTTTGGGCTGCTGGTAAGCATTCCCTTTGCCTTTGGTTTATTTTATTTGAAAAAAATAACTTTTTAAATCCCGTGGCTTTGCGCGTGTCCCCGCAAAAATATATCAGAGTCTATGTTATTTCCACTCTCTCCCTGTGTTTTTGTGTGGTATTTTTTACCAATATAGCTGGTGTGGCTTTTTCTATCCTTATTGCCAGCAAAGAGCTTTTGGGGCGTACCCAGAATACTCTTTCCGGGTATATATTGGGAGATATGCAAATGCGTCACCCCCTTGCCTTCGGCGTTTTATGGTCACTGCAAAAGGCCGGAATCGGTGTACTGATCTGTTTATTTGCACAGATCATTGCCCTCTATATCAAAAATCTTTTTT
>CALISX010000369.1 GCA_938041725.1 uncultured Lachnoanaerobaculum sp. | reverse complement strand
GAAACATAGAAAGGATACAGCATGGCTGTGCGGAAGGGATTATGACAAAAATTATTTCAATAGCAAATCAAAAAGGCGGTGTAGGAAAAACTACTACGGCAGTCAACCTGGCTGCGGCTTTGGCGGAAGCAGGACAGAGTGTATTGGCACTGGATTTTGATCCACAGGGAAATCTTTCCAGCGGATTTGGATTAGATAAATCTCGAGTTACCAATACCATATATGAAGTAATTATTGGAGGCATAAATATTAATGATGCTGTTGTGGTGACAGAGGTGGAAAATTTAGAAGTCATCCCCAGCAACATGGATTTATCTGGAGCTGAGGTGGAACTCTTGGAGTTAGAGGACCGGGAAAGGACATTGCGTAAGCATCTTGGAGAGTTGTACCAAACCTATGATTATATTATTATTGATTGCCCTCCCAGTTTAAGCCTTTTGACTATTAATGCTTTTATGGCATCTGACAGTGTGATTATTCCGATCCAGTGTGAATACTATGCCTTAGAGGGATTGAGTCAGATGATAAAAACTGTAAATCTGATTCGTGCCCGATTGAATCCTTCTTTAGAGATTGAAGGCATTGTTTTTACCATGTATGATGCCAGAAATAATTTGAGCGGAGAAGTAATCCGGGGTGTAAGAAGCGCTGTGACGGATAATATTTTTGAAACGATTATTCCTAGAAATGTTCGTTTGGCGGAAGCTCCCAGTTATGGAATGCCTATTACAGAATATGATACAACATCTACGGGAGCTCAGGCTTATAGAATGTTGGCTGCAGAAGTCATTACAATAAGTGGGAGATAAAAAATGGCAAAAAGATCGGCATTGGGTAGGGGGGCGGATGCCCTTTTGAGAAATATAAATATAGAGAAAATAGAGCCAAATCCAGCTCAGATTCAACCAGGGGCAGAGCCATCAGGGGAGGTTATGATTAACCTTTCTTTAATTGAGCCAAATAAGAATCAGCCTAGGAAAAATTTTGATAAGGACAGTCTGGAGGAATTAACTAATTCCATACGCCAGTATGGGGTATTGCAGCCGATTCTTGTGAAGAAAAACGGGAACAGATATGAAATTATTGCAGGAGAAAGACGCTGGCGTGCGGCACAGGCAGCCAACCTGAAAGAAGTTCCTGTGGTGATTCGGGACTATGATGACCAAAAGGCAAAGGAAATTTCCATTATTGAAAACATTCAAAGATCGGATTTAAATCCCATTGAGGAAGCCATGGCCTATCAGAGTCTTATGGAAGAATATCATCTGACCCAGGAGGAGGTTTCTGATAGAGTGGCAAAAAAAAGATCAACGATTACCAATTCCCTAAGACTTCTGAAATTGAGCCAGTCTATTCAGCAATTCATGGCAGAGGGAAAAATCACCTCCGGTCATGCCAGAGCGCTGCTTAGCATTGAAGATGAGCAGCAAAGGGAATTAATAGCTTTGGATATTATGAATAAGAATTTGTCGGTGCGAGAGGTAGAAAAAATTGCTAAGGCCTTCTCCAAAAAAAAGAAGAAAGCCGAATCTCCATTGCCGGATACCCCCCAGGTGAATTTGGATCTGTTCTATACAGCCTACGAAGACAGTATGCAAAGTCTTTTGGGAACCAAGGTTCATATTAATCAGAAGGACAAAAATAAGGGAAGGATTGAAATAGAATATTATTCCCAGGCAGAGCTGGAAAGAATAATGGATATTTTCAAGAGTTTAAGGTAATGAACATGGATTTTAGTAATATCAGTGTGGAATATGTTTTTTACGGATTATGTGGAATGGCGGTCTTGAATCTGATCCTGCTTGTTTTATGGCTGTTTAATCGGGTCCGCTATCGAAGACTATTTAAGTCCTATGACTATTTCATGCGGGGAAAGGCAGCCCAGAATTTGGAGGATACCATCGTAACGATGAACGAAGCCATTCGGGATTTAAAGGGGGAGGATAAGGCCAATAAAGAAGCGATTCGCCAGCTGAACCGGATTCAGCGCTCCTCCTACCAGAAGCTGGGGGTTGTGAAGTACAATGCCTTTAGCGGAATGGGAGGGAATTTGAGCTTTGTGTGCTGTGTTTTGGATCATACAGATTCTGGGTTTATTTTAAATTCTGTTCATTCCAGAGAGGGATGTTATGTATATATAAAATTGGTGGAAAGGGGTAAAACCGAAGTGGTTTTAGGAGGAGAAGAAAGAGAGGCCTTGGAGCAGGCTTTGGGATATATTGAAAGGCCAGAAATGGAATAATCAATTGATAAAGATATATCTGTACATACTTTGGTATGCACAGATATATTTTTTTGAAAGCTCAAGAAAAAGCCGCTGCCTTTCGGATTCTTTTTTGGATTTCTGGTCCCAGAATCAACACAAAGATGATTTTCAGGCAGTCGCCTGGAAGGAAGGGGAGTACGCAAAGGGAAAGTGCTTTAAAAAATCCCATTTGCTGCTGCAGGCTAAACCAAGCAGTGCCCAGCAGGTAACAAACAGCCAGTCCCAAAAGGATTCCTATTAGATGCAGCCATCGTTTGGAGCTTCCATGGAAAAAGCAGGCACAGATATAACTGAGAAAGAGAAAGCCAATCAAATAGCCTCCTGTAGGTCCGGATAATTTTTCAAAACCTCCTGCATATCCAGAAAATACCGGCATTCCCACGGCGCCAATTAATAAAAAAATTAAAACAGCCATAAGGGAGGAAAGGGGAGGCAGTACATAGGATGTGAGTAAAACTGCAAGAACTCCCAGGGAGAGGGGGATCGGCGTAAAGGGCAAGGGCAGCGAAATGGGTGACAGAATACAAAGAACCGCAGCCATAAGCGCAATTCGTACCAGGTTGATTGTGGAAAAGATTGTTTCTTTTTGGAACATAATTCCCCCTTTATAGTAGCTATGATGGTGCCGGGCCTGGCGGCACGCAGATTATATGAACTGAGTTGATTTGCATAAGGAAAACCCTGACTGATTTTCAGGAGAGCCTTACTTTCATCATTGCTTTCCAGAAGATATTGTAAAGATAGTTTTGACAAATGTCAACCTATAGTTTATATTTAGTTGACATTTATAATTCATGGTAGTTTTTAACTTTTCCTGGAAAATTTTCATAAAGAAAAAGGAGTGTTTATGCTTCCTCTGCTACTACAGATCCTAAAAAAAATATATTTTCCGCTTCTGCTTCTTTTGCTTCTATTGGGAGCTGTTTTTTGTTTTGAATATTTTACCAGGAAACATACTACTGGTACTATAGTTTCCTCTGCAGCTTCGTCCCAGGGGGAAACCATGCCCAGAGGAGTTTTATGAAATTTATTATCATTTGGGTACGATCAAAGCAGCGCCAGGGATCCGGCTTCTTTAAGTTATTGCTATACTTTGGATGAACACCGAAAAATTCTGATGCTGGATTCTGCCGTATATGAACCAAGCAATTATGTATATGGCACCATTAAGAAAGAAACACTGGTATGGATGGAGGAGATTTTAAGGGAAGCACAGGACAATCAAGAAGAGGTGATTGTGGTGGCACATCATAATCTGCTGAGTGAATCCAGGCTGTATACTACAGAGGTAACCCTAACCAACAATGGGGAGGTGATTTCTCTTTTGAACCGGTATCATGTAAAGCTCTATCTCTCCGGCCATCTTCATTTGCAGCGCATTCGGGAATACCGAAAAGAACCCGGGGTGGAGGGAACGGGATTGACAGAGGTGGTAACAGGGGCTTTTGCCATGTATCCTTTTCCCTTTGGAAAAATTTTATGGCAGGATGAAAGAATTCATTATATTAAGGAAGAAACTCAAATGGAACAGGACTTAAGGGAAGGCGGATTGGCGGAATTCCAAAGGGTTTATGCCATCAAAATCGGAGGAGGGATTTGGGGAATCCCAGAGGATATGAAAAAAGAAATGTACGGGGCCTATACGGATTTAATTTTGTCCTATGTGGAGGGAAAGGTGGTGGATGAGAAAGAATTCCGGCAAAGAAAGGCCTTTGAATATTTTGACAGATTTTTGGGAGAGGAGGATGAAACGATGCTAGGGGTGGAAAGGATGCTTCGGGATACAAAACAAGACAATAATCATGCGGAGATAGATTTGTCCGGAACTTCGGAAAAGCTTCAGTGAGTCGGGAGGTTTTGGAAGAAAATGCTCATAAACCTGTTGTTCCGCAGGATTCTTTTTCTTGACACCTGTATTTAAGACGGGTATAATAGATAAACGTGTCGGAATAAACTGATGGTAGCAGGAAGGTCATGGTGATCTTCCCTTGTCTTTGTGTCAGAGAATTTTGGCGCTTACGCTGATTGATCCAGCAAACCACAGAATAAAATAGGAGGTAAAAGGAATGCCAACATTTAACCAGTTAGTGAGAAAAGGCAGAGAGACTTCTGTGAGAAAGTCCAATGCTCCTGCACTGCAGAAGGGCTTTAACTCTCTTCACAAGAAGGCCACAGATGCATCTTCTCCTCAGAAAAGAGGCGTATGTACTGCTGTAAAAACTGCCACTCCCAAAAAGCCTAACTCTGCTCTTAGGAAAATTGCCAGAGTTCGTCTTTCCAACGGCATTGAAGTAACCAGCTATATTCCCGGGGAGGGACACAATCTTCAGGAGCATAGCGTGGTGCTGATCCGTGGAGGAAGGGTAAAGGATCTTCCCGGTACCAGATATCATATTGTCCGCGGTACTTTGGATACGGCCGGTGTTGCCAATCGGAAGCAGGCCCGCTCTAAGTATGGCGCAAAGAGGCCGAAGGAAAAGAAATAATACAATTTGCGGATAGATTTTGCCGCAGGTTGTAGATGTTAGACAGTGCCGGATATTTTTTCTGTGGGTTGCAGATTTATATAAACCGAGCACGGGCGTACAGCTTGTACGAGTACCGAAGATCTAATGAGGCCGCAAAGGCAAATTTATTAAGGAGGGAAGGAACGTGCCACGTAAGGGACATACACCTAAAAGAGACATTTTGGCGGATCCTTTATACAACAACAAGGTTGTTAC
>CALISX010000368.1 GCA_938041725.1 uncultured Lachnoanaerobaculum sp. | reverse complement strand
GACTTATATTAATTTCATAAGTCCCCGACCGGCGGCATGATGGTACCGATCCCCCGGCACGGGCTTAAAAACTGGGGGGAGTGCTGACCCAAATCAGCTTAGCCCCGGATTTGGATGTCAGATAATGCTTCTTATCCGGCACCATATAGAAGGATTCCCCCTTTTTTGCCCTGTATACCTTGCTGCCAATGTGCAGCTCTACGGACCCGGAAAGGATATAGCCAAACTCCTCTCCTTCATGGGGATTGTCCGGGTAGGTGGAGCCTCCTGCCGCAATGGTTTGCAAAATTGGCTCCATCATATTTTTCTGGGCATTGGGGATGATCCACATAATTTCATTTTGCAATTCTGCATCTTTTTTAATGAAGTAATCCTCTTTCCCAAAAACCACCTGGTTTTCTTCCCTCTCATTAAAAAACTCCCCGGGGGTACTGCCCAAACATTGCAAAATATCCAGCAATGTGGCAATGGAGGGGGAGGTGAGATCCCTTTCCAGCTGGGAAATAAACCCCTTGGACAGCTCTGCTCTGTCCGCCAGCTCCTCCTGGGTCAGTCCCGCAAGGATTCGTAATTGTTTTATTTTTGAACCGATTTCCATGTGAAGCCTTTCTCCTGCCAAAGGCGAGTGTAACTTATTCCTAAGGATAAAGTTTAGTTCTGTTAAACAACAGCCTGTATTATTATACATTAAAAACGAAAGGTGTCAATAGATTTTTAAGGGACTTTATGTTAAAATCAGAGAACGTGGAAACTTGAACTTTTATTGAAAAAAACACCCATAAGGAGCAAACAAATGGCCAAAAAATATGTAGCATATGTGGGTTCTTATTCTTATAGAGGCGAAGCCAAGGGGATTACAATCTATGATGTGAACATGGAAAAGGGGTGCTTTATACAGCGCTCCGAAGTAGAGGTGGACAACTCCTCTTATGTAATTATTTCCCGGAATAAAAAGACCCTTTACTCCATTGCCGACGAGGGGGTCGTTTCCTTCCGGATTGAAAAAAACGGAGATTTGAAAAGACTCAATTCCGCCAATATCCGGGGAATGCGGGGCTGCCATCTCTCCACTGACGAGGAGGACAAATATATCTTTGTATCCGGCTATCATGACGGCAAAATCACGGTTTTGCGTCTCCATCCCGATGGACGGGTGGGGGAGATTGTGGACGGGATTTACCATCAGGGACTGGGCTCCATTGCAGAGCGAAACTTCCGCCCCCATGTGAGCTGTACCAGAAGAACCCCCGACGGAAATTTTGTGATGGCTGCAGATCTGGGGATTGACCAGGTAAAAATCTACCGTTTCAACAATGCCGAAGAAAAGCTGATGCTTTGCGATGCCATTCCCTGCGACATTAACTCTGCTCCCCGTTTTTTTGAATTTTCCAAGGATGGGCGGTTTATGTATCTGATGTATGAAATGCAGAATGTCATAGATGTATTTTCCTATTCCTTTGGAAAGGGAAACAAGGTTCCTCAGATTGAAAAGATCCAAACCGTCCCCACCACCGGCAGCACCAAGCTTTCAGAACTGACAGCGGCCACCTCCATTACCTTTACCCAAAACGATGACTATTTGATTTGCGCCAATGC
>CALISX010000367.1 GCA_938041725.1 uncultured Lachnoanaerobaculum sp. | reverse complement strand
TATTTTCCATGGATATTTCCAATACCGGCAGCCAGAAAGTCCACCCCAAGCTTCGCAATCCTTTCGCATTCCTGGGGATCGGCACACTCGCCAGCACCTACCACACCGTCTTCTTCTCCGCCAATGGCCCCTACTTCTGCCTCAATGGACATGCCGTTTTTATGGGCCAAAGCCACCAGCTCCTTGGTTTTTTCTACATTCTCTTCAATGGGCAGGTGGGAGCCATCAAACATAATAGAGGAAAATCCTGCTTCAATACATCCCAAACATCCATCATAGGAGCCATGATCCAGATGCAACGCAACGGGAACGGTAATTTTCATCTCCTCCAGCATGGCCTTCACCATGGCTGCCACTGTCTTATATCCTGTCATGTACTTTCCGGCTCCCTCAGAAACTCCTAAAATCACAGGGGACTGAAGTTCCTGGGCTACAGCCAGAATGGATTTTGTCCATTCCAGGTTATTAATATTAAAGTGTCCCACCGCATAGTGCCCGGCCACAGCCTTATCCAACATTTCTTTTGCGGAAACTAACATAGTCTACCTCCTCCATACATTCCATCTGCATCCTTGATGCAGCTGCAGCCCTCCTCCTGGAATCCATCTGCAGCAGACCTTCCAGAATAAACAGGCGCAGATGCACCTACACAAAGGACATTATACAACAAGCCCTGGGCTCCTGTCATGTATTCCCTGCTTATTTTTTCTTCTTTTCGCTGGTGGCAGCAAAGAAAATCAAGGCCATACCTCCCAGCAGCAGTCCCAGCCACCATCCAAAGGCCAGCCAGTATACCCTGGTCATATATAAGACAAATACCACCGCCAAAAAGCAGGTAATGCGCAGCATCCATTTATGTTTGCGCCAAAAAGCAATCAAAAAGAAGAAAATATAAATTCCCTCCAGTATCAAAGAATTGATCAAATCATTCTCAGCCACTGCCAGCACACCTAAAATCAGGAGACAACTGGTATAACAAGGGATTTGGAGCCTTTGTACCAGCGGTACCTGGGGATAAATAAACTGCAGGGCAAAAATATAGGCTCCAAAGGCTCCCACATAGATTTCTGCCTGAATCAGCCCCGGAAGAAGGGATAGGTTCTGAACCCAAATTGCCAGCAGCAGGCAAAAACCGGAAGCCGTCATCCAATGCTTTTGAAATCCCGGCAGGATACGAAGCTGCCTGAGATAAAGGGCCGCAAATACAAAGTAAAGGGACAGATAATTCCTTCCTGGAAGATACCAAAGCAGAGGGAGCAGCAAAAAGCAGGGAGAAAAAAGATTCAGCCAATCCACTCTATTTTGTTTTGACTCTGTCTTTTCAATGACCTCTGATTTTTGGCGAAATGCCAGCTGCATCCCAGCCAAAATCACCCCGGTAATCACAAAGCACCACTCCCCCTCCCAGGGAAAAAGGCTATAGATTCTCCATTGCAGCAGCCCGACCAAAAGGGCAGCAAAAATACTGTACAGGTTTTCTCTTATAAAATATACATAGGAATACCAAAGCAACACTGCCAAAACCAAAAGAATCATTTCCAAGTTTACCTCCCCAAAGGGAAAGGCAAGGCCTTGGGACAGTACAGCCAAAAGTAAAAGTGCCGTGATCCAGGGCTTAAAAAATATTCCCAAATAGCCCTTGGCCACTTTTTGCTCAAATACAATGTAAAGAAAAAAACCGGAAAAAGCCAAAAGTAAAAGGATTGTGCTTAAAGGTAAGTAAATCAAGTCAAACAGCAGGAATAATCCTGCCTCAAAGCATACCACCGATACCACATCCCAGATTATTTTCCGAATGCTTCCCCTGAGGAAAATCCCCTGAATATAAAAGGCCACGAACCACAAGAAGGACAGAGCCAGCCCATTTTCATCCACACCCCATTTCCACATACCAGCTGCCAGAGCCAGACCCAACAGAGAATATTCCAAAGCACCCTTTTTGTATATATGGTACAGTCCGCATCCGGATAAATAGAGGAGCCAAAAAATTTCTATGGGGAAATCAATCCCATGATACAGGGCAAGGCACCGGCCCAACTCGGCCAAAAATCCCAGCTCCAAAATATGGCTGCCATATTGCAAAAGAGGATACTCTGCCATAAACTGTTTTCGGATCACAATAAAGGCCAAAAAAATACCTAAAAACAGGTAGTAACACAGGGCGGACAAGAATGCCAACTCCACCATGCCTTCCATGATTACAACCAATAATGCCACAAACCCACCATGTACCAGGTAAAAAATCCATCC
>CALISX010000366.1 GCA_938041725.1 uncultured Lachnoanaerobaculum sp. | reverse complement strand
TAAACAATTCTCACCTATGGTATACTAAAAAAAATAATTTTAGGAGGTTCCTATGAAACTTGCTATCTGGTTTGACATTGACTGCCCTAACTGTTTTTTAGCCATAAAGCAATTTTACAGACTCTATCACTACATGGGGTACCGCTTAGAAGAAGATGAAATTACATTTTATCCTATTAGACTAAATCCGACCCTAAAAACCAATACAGAAAAAACCTACTTAGAAGCTTTTAGAAGCCATTCTTATCTCAAGCGTAGAAAACAAGAAAAGGCGATTAAAAATTTTATCATCTTGGGTCAAGACGAGGGCATTCACTTCAACTTTGAAAAGCTCTTTCCCTTCGGGGAACGAACTGCCAGTATATTCGGCAGCGATTATTTGAAATATGGAAAACAGTATTGGTTGTTTTTACTTTTAGGACTTTTGTTTTCCACCAAGCTGCCCTACAAACTGTATTCCATGATTAAAAACCATCTTGTGGGATATATTTTATTGTTTCTGGTCTTTTGGCTTTCTGTATACGCCATGTACCGGGGACTGGATGATCCCTTTTTGTATTTTAGATTTTAAGGAGAACTATGAGAAAAACAAAAAAATCCCATAATATTTTGTTCTTTGTTGTACTGTTCCTTTCCATACTGGCTGCCACCCCCTTCATTTGGGCAAAAATTTATGATAATAAATTCAAAGTCCAGACTTTGGCTAAGGAAACCCTCCAGGAGGAATCTCCGGAAAGTTCTGCCCCGGAAACCTCCGCAGAAGAAACCACAGAACCCTCCACAGAGGAGACTACAGCGGAGGAAACCACACAGCCTTCCACAGAGGAAACCTCCGCAGAAGAAACTTCGGCAGAGGAGACCACGGCAGCTCCCTTCCGTACCGTGGATGACTCCTATTTTGCCGATGCCCTGTTTATCGGAGACTCCCGTACCCGAGGTATTATGGAATACGGCGGTATCACCACAGCCACCTATTTTTGTGATACAGGACTTTCCCTTGCCAGTGTACTGCAAAAGGAATATGATGTGCCAGGGATAGGAAAAACCACCTTACAAAATCTGTTGTCCTCCAAAAGCTATGGAAAGATTTATTTAATGTTTGGTGTCAACGAATTGGGATACCCCTATGATGGATTTACAAAAAAATATGTGGAAGTGCTGGATACAGTGCGAAAGGCCCAGCCTAATGCCATTATTTATCTCCAGGCCAACCTGCACCTGACTGCCAAGAAATCCTCCTCCAATGATGTGTATACCAATGAAAAGTTAAATGCCTTTAATACCTTCATTCAAAGCCTGGCGGATCCTTCCCAAAAACTGTATTTCATTGATGTAAATGAAATTTTTGATGATGAAAATCACAACCTAAGGGCGGAATACTCCAATGACGGTGCCCATGTATATGGAAAATACTATATAGACTGGGCCAACTGGTTAAAAACAAAAGCCCTTTAAAAAAGATGCTGCAAGCAGGCGACTGCTTGCAGCATCTTTTTATCTTACCCAGGCACCGTCATTGCCCAGATAAAAGGTATCTATGGTGGTGTTATAGGCCATTTCTCCTCTGCCGGGATAGAAATAGTACCATTTATTCCCAATTTGGGTCCAGCCCTCACACATGGCTCCATTGGCGGATAAATAATAATACTTTCCATCACCGAAATGCAGCCAGCTCCCAGCCAGCATCTTCCCTTGGGGAGATTCCGTATACAGATAATACCATTTGTTATTGTCTTTTAGCCAGCCCATGAACATGGCCCCGCTGGCATTCAAATAATAATAAGCGCCATCCCACTGCTGCCATCCCGTTAACATTCTTCCGGAACCGTCAAAGAGATACCATATTCCCCCTATCTGCTCCCAACCGCTTTTTTTATAGCTGCCATCGGGATACCGGTAATACCAGGTGGATCCGTCCTTGACCCATCCCACAGGAAAGCTCTGGGAATTGCCATCGCTGCCAGGCCCGGCACCCTTGCCCTTATATATATTCTCCTGATCCAGATAGAATTCCTCGGAGTTCACCCAGGAGGAGCTTTTTCCCTTGGATTTGCTTCCCTTGGAGGGGGCAATGCTGCGAATCTTGAAGCGGTAGTTCCCCTTCTGGGTCATGTAGGAATAAAAATTATAGCTGTTTCCCCTGTATTCCTCCACCCTGGCCACCTGGTTCCCTCCTCGGTACAGCACCAGTTCGTAGTATCCGGAACCCCCGCTTGGCTCATCCCATTTAGCGGTTCCTAGGGATTCCCCCCATTCTACATTCTCTGGAACACTGTAGGTTCCCTTTATGGCATGCATCTTTACATTCACCACCAAAGCGCCGTTTCTTTTGGTGGAGGACAGATACTTCCCACCCTCCACCTTAATGGTGGAAGATGAATAGCTGCTGCGAAAGGTATTGTCTCCGCTGCTCTCCAAGGTAATCCGCAGCTTGACTTCATCCCCCAGCTCAATTTTCCGGCGTCCCTCGCTAAAAACCACCTCCGTAATGTAGTATCGGTCCGATCCGGTATACACATTCACATCTCCTCCAGAGTCGCTGCCATAATTAATGTTCAGATCATCCGTATAGCTTCCCTGCAGGTTTGCGGCATTTATCTTTATGGAAATTGACGAAATGTTTTTTTCTGTGGCCAAGGATGTCCCTGCTCCCAGGATAGAACACAGACTGGCAGCACATAGGATAGAAAAAAGTTTTTTCAATAAGTTCATACGTTCCCCTTTCCCTTTTGTACTAAAATCCCGGCCCCTCTGGACATCCAAAGATTTGCAATACAAAAGACGTTAGAACAAAGTCCGGCTCTGCTCTAACGTCATTATAGGGAACTTATGTACCCTTGTACACTTACACTTTTCTAACAAAAAAATGCTCTTGTTTCTAAATTCTATTGATGTTTAAATTCCGCATAGCATTGGCGATGCAAAGAATGGTAACACCCACATCCGCAAAAACTGCCTCCCACATGGTACCCAGGCCCACCGCAGCTAAAATCAAAAATACCGCCTTAACACCAATGGAAAATACAATATTCTGATTGGCAATGGCCATGGTTCTTTTGGCCAGACGCAGGGCCTGCACCAGCTTGCCCGGCTTGTCGTCCATCAACACCACATCTGCCGCCTCAATGGCTGCATCGGAGCCTACGCCCCCCATGGCTACTCCGATATCCGCCCTGGCCAGCACCGGAGCATCATTTAAACCGTCTCCTGTAAAAATCACCTTTCCAGAGGCGGCGGAAAGAATCTCTTCGATTTTATGCACCTTATCCCCCGGCAGCAGCTCTGAAAAAACATAGTCCACACCTACAGCTTCGGCTACGTCTTTGGCTACAGCCTCCCGGTCTCCCGTCAGCATCACTGTTTTTTTGATGCCGTTTTGAGACAGGGCGAGAATGGTTTCCCTGGCGTCCTCCTTGATCCGGTCATTGATCAACAGAGAACCCATAAAAATCCCCTCCCTGGCCACATAAACCACCGTTCCCGTCTCCTGGGATTTTACATAGGCAATATGCTCCTCCTCCATCAGTCTGTCATTACCCACCAAAATCTGCTTTCCATCCAGGTAAACCCGGACTCCTTTACCGGAAATTTCCTGCAGATCAGAAAGTTTTGCTTCAGGAGCCTCCATTCCCTCTTCCCGTCCCTGGAGATAGGCCCGTTTAATGGACTGGGCGATGGGATGCGAGGAATAGCTTTCTGCGCAGGCAGCCATTTCCAAAAGCTCCTCCTCTGACACAGCGGCAGGATGCAAAGCTGCTACCTCAAAAACTCCCTCTGTCAGGGTACCGGTTTTATCAAACACCACCGTATCTGCTTTGGATAAAATCTCCAGATAGCTGCTGCCCTTAATCAACACCCCCATACGGGAGGAGGCTCCGATACCGCTGAAAAAGCTTAATGGAGTAGCAATCACAAAGGCACAGGGACAGGACACAACCAAGAAGGTAAGGGCCCGGTAAACCCATACGGCAAAGGGATGCCCCGGTAAAATCAAGGGAGGCACAATGGCCAAAAACAAGGCCAGAGCCACCACAATGGGAGTATACACCTGGGCAAACTTGGTAATATAATTTTCAGTGGTAGATTTTTTTGCTGCGGCGTTTTCCACCATATCCAAAATCTTGCTGGCAGTGGAATCAGAAAATTCCCTGGTTACCTCTATGGTTAAAAGTCCGTCCTTATTCACGCTGCCGCTGAGAATCTCATCCCCGGGCTTTACACTTCTGGGCACCGACTCCCCTGTAAGAGCCGAGGTGTCCAGCATGGAATTTCCCTCTAAGACTTTTCCGTCCAAAGGCACCTTCTCCCCCGGCTTTACCACGATTTGATTTCCAATTTCCACATCATAAGGATCTGCTACCTCCAGCGTTCCCTCCGCCGTTTTCAGATTGGCATAATCCGGTCGGATATCCATTAAATCGCTGATGGACTGTCTGGAACGGTTCACCGCCTTGGACTGCAAAAACTCTCCAATCGTATAAAAGAGCATAACCCCCACGGCCTCCGGATACTCTCCAATGATAATAGCCCCCAAGGTGGCAATGGCCATCAGAAAGTTTTCATCAAAAACCTTTCCCCGCAGGATGTTTTTTCCGGCCTTTGCTAATACCCCCAGCCCCACCACCACATAGGCACTCATATACAGCACCAGTCCGATTTCCCGGCCATATGGGATACTGGTTTTGGTGCATACTGCAGCTGCAATATACAGCACCGCTCCTCCGATGATTTTTATCAGCATTTGCTTTTGTTTTTTATTCATACCTTTGCCTCAGGCCCTCACCCTGTTTTCTACGCTCTTTTTACCTCTACCTCCGGCTCCTCCACTCGGATGATCTCCATGGCCTTCTCAATAATTCCTTCCATCTTGTCCGCCTCTGCTTCCAAAACACATTTCAAGGTCATGAAGTTAATACTGGCACTGCCGATGCCCTCAATGCCCGCCAGCTTCCGCTCCAGCTTTGCCGCACAGTCTGCACAGTCCAGACCTTCTAATTTGTAGACTCTTTTCATATGTTTCTCCTTTCCCGGGATCCTCTCCCCATACCAGCCATGTTTTACCATGACAATTTATACAAGCAGGCATTTGCCATGCACTTCGCTGCTTCTTCAACCATATCTGCTGTCTGGACCCTCAGCCGGAGCCTCCATCTTTATCCTCCCGGTCCAGTCCCAAATGGGTAATATGGGCCAGCCCGGTTTCAAAGATATCCTTCACATGCTCATCATCCAGGGAATAATATACTTCCTTTCCCTCCTTCCGTCCCTTCACCAGCTTTGCTTCCCGCAAAAAGCTTAGCTGATGGGAAATGGCAGATTTATTCATGCCCAGCACATTGCAAATATCCAGTACACACAGCTCTTGAAGATTCAAAGCCCAAAGGATTTTTACCCTGGTGGGATCCCCAAAAACCTTGAAAAGCCTGGCTAAAACCAAAAAGGTCTTTTCTCCCATCATCTTGGACCGCACCCCTTGCACCATCTCATCATGCTCTATTGGCAAGGCTGCCAATTGGTTTTCTTTATTCATGCTTTCTCCTACATAATTGACCATCTATTCAACTATTAATAGTATAGTTGAATGGATGGTCAATTGTCAAGACCTTATATACATGGATGTGTGGAGCCGTCATGCTCGCTTTAAAACAACCCTCGTTACAGACATACGCATACTGGCAGCTTCCATTCCTTTGGCAAATACCGCCTTGTATTATATATCATATCCTCCACCAGTTTTTTCACCTCGTCCCTGGGCACCTGCTTTCCCTTTACCAAAGGATCATTTAAAAATGCCTCCTCTACCAAATCCCTGTCACATTGTATTGCTGCCCTTAGCACCCGTTCATGATTTTGTATATGAGGCAGCAAAAGCTCCTTAATCTGGACCGGCAGCGCTCCGGCATACATTGGATGAATGGCATCCCGGGAAAATACGGCATTGGTTTCCACCAATGCATCCTTAGGCAAATTGCTGATTTGACCCGCTGTATTTAATATATTTACATTGCTGATCACTCTGTCCAGACCACAAAGTGCTTTGATTAGGAGAATCCCCTCCTCCCCTGTGGAAGACAGATTGATCTCCTCCTCTCCAGAGGAAAGTCTTTTGCTTTTTTCCAATCTTTGGGCCAGATTTTTCTTTCTCCAGTCCACTGTCGTCAGCCCGAACTTCCACTGCTTCACCCTTGCCGGGCTTTCCAGATATTCGCTGCCAGGCATAAACTCCGCCAAATGCCGGTCTCCCGCCGCTGCAATGCAGCCATACCGATTGAATAAATCCATCTTCACGCGATTCGCACTTTGGAAGGAAGAATTCATCCAATTTTCTCCAGCCAGCTCTATTCCCTGTTCGAAATTTTTCTCAATAAAGCTTCTATAAACAGGGAATAAATCAATACCCTTGTATGAGGCTTCATTAAACCATGTAAAATGATTGATGCCCATAACATTTACCAATATCTCATGCCAATCCTGGATTTTCTCTCCGGTTTCTCTTTCATACACGGCTTTTAATACCTTTTGGGTACCAAATACCTCATGGCAGCATCCAAAAGCCTTTATTTTCGGAAAGGCATAAAATAAAGCCTTCATACACAGGGACATGGGATTGGTATAATTGATTACCCAGGCTTGGGGGGAATATGTCTTTATATCCTCTGCAATTTCCACCAGCATGGGTATGGTGCGCAGCGCCCTGATCATGCCCCCGGGACCAGCTGTATCCCCCACAGATTGATAGATCCCCAATCTTTCAGGCAGATGAACATCGCTTTCCATTTCATCAAATGTGCCAGGAAGAATAGAAATCACCACAAAGTCTGCCCCTCTTAATGCATCTCTTCGCTCCTTACAGGTTTCAAAGCTCCATTTTCCCTTTATCTCCGCTCTGTTCATAAGGCGGTTGCCAATGATCTCATTATTATGGGCTGCCTTCTCGTCAATATCATACAATTTTATTTTTCCTCCCAGCTGCTCTTCCAGCGCCAGGTCCGTCATAAATGTCCAGGCCCATCCTCTTGAGCCTCCTCCGATATATGCGATATTGATATCCGTTACCTTTCCCTTGGAATATTTCATATTTTTCCTTTCTATCCCTTCCTTCTCATGGATTACCTTTCCGTCTTTTTAAAACACTAACCTATAGTATACATAATTTTAATCTCAAAAGGTGATTAAAATTATAAAAAGTTACTTGTTAAAAAACAGAATTTCCCACTGAACATTCTGTTACAATAGAATTTAAAAAAACGCAGCAGAAAAATCTGCTGCGCCGCATTACTTTTGTAGAGTATATTCCAATCCCAATTTATTTCTGGGCGTAGGCCTTTAACATCCAAAGAAGCTTCTCATATTCCTTTACATAGCCCGTAAAAATATCAGCGGTAACTGCATCCCCTGCTTCATCTGCCAAAGCCAAAATCTCCTTGGAATCCTTGATCCAGTACTCCACATCAATGGTCAGGATCCGAATGGCTTCCTCAGAGGAAATGGGTCCGTTGGGAAGCTCCTTCACAGCGGTCATCTCCAGGGCCTCCTTTAAATTGGCCACTGGAGCAGCCCCAATGGCCAGGATCCGCTCAGCCACCTCATCAATGATCTCTGCTGTCTGATCATACAACTCCTCAAACTTTGCATGCAGGGTAAAAAAACCGTTTCCCCTTAAGTTCCAATGCATGTTGTGGAGTTTAATATACATAATTTCCTGATTTGCCAAATAAGCATTCATCTTTGACACTAATTTTTCGCTCATAATAAAACCTCTCTTTCATCAAATGATATTTATAAATCCCCATGCCGGAGAGCCGACATCACCATAAATATAAGTCCATGTATCACTTTTCCTGCAACAACTGTACTGTAGCACATACAATTTCCTAATGCAAGTCATGATTCTCACCCTAATTTTAATTCCTTTGGGAAGGATTTCCTTCCCATCAAGTTCCACATCTGATCAATATAGCTTAATGTATAGAAATTCTCATAATAATGATAGTAAAAAGCTCCTTTTAGTGTCATTATATATATATTTCCCCTTTTTCTTAGAAAGCCAAAACATTGTAAAAGAAAAAATTCAAGTCCGTATACTCTATTCAAGGGAATATAGAAAAATTTTTCAAATTCCTGAGCATCCAAACAAGTGGAATACAGCTTCCAAAAAAGATAATATACCATCCGCTGCCGTATAGAGAATCGAAGGGTCAGAGCCGTAGGCAGTCTTCCCCTTTTGATCCGCTTGCAATAGGCCTCCACTGAAAAGGTATTAATTTTAAACTGCCTCTTCAAAAGGGTGGTGGCAGAACACCCAAAGCCCAAAAAAGTATCCCTGGTCATGGAGGAATATCCCCCTGCCTGTTTTTTTGAAAAAGTCCAAATGGAATTTCTCTCATATCCCTTGGCTTCAAAATACTTGGTAATGGCCTCCAAAAGCTTTTGCTTGCGTTTTTTTTCCATAGCGGA
>CALISX010000365.1 GCA_938041725.1 uncultured Lachnoanaerobaculum sp. | reverse complement strand
ACTCCTGCTGCATTGTAAACTTCATAAATTGTGTCTTACCACTCTCTAAAAATCCATTGATCACAAATACAGGTATACTCGTGCTGGTCGGCTCTCTATCAAAAGTTCCCGTCATTATCCCCTAAACTCCTTCTCAAGTGCTACTGCCTTTAAATCTGTTCCAATGACACAAACCTTTCCTGTAACATCTGGATCGCCCTGACGAATCTGAATCTCCTCTGGCACAAGATCAAAATAAAACCATGCCTTAGAATTTGCATCGGCAATCATTCCCTTTGCACGCAACACTGTGCCAAATTCCTCACCCTCTTTTAACTTTGTCAAAATCTTTGTCAGCTTTTCTTTTGTAATTGCAGGAACCTGCTCAAAGCCAACACTATCAAACACATCATCGGCGTGATGATGGTGATGATCATGTGTGCAATTTTCATCGTGACACTCGTGATCATGATCGTGGTGATGGTGGTCGTGATCACAGTCATGGTCATGCTCATGATGGTGGTGTTCGTGATGATCATGGTCATGATGATGGGCGTGCGCTTTGGCCATCTCCTCCAAAAGCTGGGTTTTCAGATCCAAAGGTCTTCCCAAAAGCTCAGTTATTTTCTCCCCTGCAAGCTCTTCCAAAGGCGTAGTGACAATCAAGGCCTGGGGATTGATTTTCCGGATTAATTCCACCGTTTCTTCTATTTTTTTCTGATCCGCCAGGTCAGTTCTGGAAAGGATCACGGTATTGGCAAACTGGATTTGGTTATTAAAAAATTCTCCGAAGTTTTTAAAGTACATTTTGCATTTTTTTACATCTACCACTGTAATGGCAGAATTAGAGGCCACCTCCAGCTCCTTTTCCACATCTGAAACCGCTTTTAGCACATCAGAAAGCTTTCCCACACCGCTGGGTTCAATAATCACCCGGTCTGGAGCGTATTTTGCTAAAATTTCCCGCAGAGAAGCTTCAAAATCTCCAGAAAGGGAGCAGCAGATACAGCCGGAATTCATCTCCCGAATCTCAATGCCTGCATCCTTTAAAAATCCTCCGTCAATGCCGATTTCTCCAAATTCATTCTCAATAATGATCTTTTGCTCTTCCTTTGGAAGATGATCCAGCAGTTTTTTGATTACCGTTGTTTTACCGGCTCCTAAGAAACCGGAAATAACATCTATTTTTGTTTTTCCCATATTTTCCTTTCTTTTCTCCTTATAATCTATGGGGCCAAGTCCCCGGTACAGGGTCACTGGGTAAAGACCTTTCTGGTTCTTTGAATTACCATGGCCCCCAAAAGGCCAATAAAAAAGCCGCTTACCACACCGGCTATGCATAAAAGGGGGAAATAACTGAAAAGTCCACTGGTTTTGGACACATAGGCCGCAAATAAAATCTGGCCGAAATTATGGGTAATTCCCCCAAGGATACTGATGCCTGTCATAGAAAAAGCCCCGGCCTGTTTGGCCAAAATCATGGAAAACAGGCTTAAACTGGCGCCGGCTATGGAATACAGCATGGTGGACATATTTCCAAAGGTGGCGGCCACCAAAAAAATTCTGACAAAGGATACAATTACTGCGGCCTGTACGCCATAAAGATACAAAACCACAATAACCACCAAATTAGCCAACCCTAACTTCATTCCAGGCAGAAACACAATTGGAATCAGGGTTTCTACAAAGCTTAGTATCATGGCCAAAGCCACCAGCATCCCCAATATAGAAACCCTTTTTATATTCATACTTTTCAACTTTATTTAGCCACCACACCTGCAATCTTAACATTCACATCCAGAACAGTCAGGCCGGTCATATTTTCAATGGCATTTTTCACCCTTTCCTGCACCGCTTTGCTTACATCCGGAATGTTATAGTGAAAGCTGATATTCAAGGCCAGGTTAACACTTACATGATCCTCGTTTACTTCTACCTTTACTCCCTTGGACAGTCTGCTCATGCCTAGAAGTCCCACCAATTCATTGGTTATATTGCCTGCCATGGAAACCACTCCCTCCACCTCCGTGGCGGCAATTCCCGCAATCACAGCTACAACCTCGTCTGCAATGCGCACCTCACCCAGATTGTCATCGTTATACTCTATTACTTTACTTCTATCCTCTGCTGCTGCCATTTGCTTCTCCTTTTCTATTGCCGATCCGGTGGATCACTGTGTGGTTTTGGTTTCCAGGTCTTCCTGATGTTCTTCCAATGGCTCCCGGGGAGAAGGACCTCTATCCTCCTGACTTTCCTGGGACTGTGTGCTTCCCTCCTCCTTTGAATCTTCGGGCTTTGGCTCCTTGGAGGCATGGGTGGAGCTTTCTCCTTTGGTTTCCGGTTGGACACCGGTTTTGAAGGAGGCAGCCTCCTTATCCGCCCCAATGCCGCTCATTTCAATAATATGTTTGCTGATGGCATTCACCGTAGCACTGGGGGTATAGGTATAGCCCTCCTTGTCCCCGTACATCAGTGTGTGCAGAGCAATGACATTGGTTCGCAGAGTGACGGGAACTACATAGTCTGATTTTCCCATTTTTTTGGCCTCTTTGTCAAAGGGAAATCCTGTGGTTTCTCCTATACTGTATTTATGGATCCCCTTTGCCAGGGGAATCACATCATCCAAAGTAACACTGGTCTTTGTCTGGGGCAGCACCGAAACCAAAATATTGTTTAAGGTTCCAAAATCCGCATGCTTGGCTTTTTCAAAAGCCAGGGAAACCACCTTTCTCTGCCTTTCTGTGCGGTTAAAATCCGTATCCATCAGCCGCAGCCTGGCATAGGCCACCGCCTGCACCCCGTCCAAATGGTTCATTCCAGGATGCTCCAGATGCACAGATCCCACCCCTGTGGCTTCCACCGTGAAGGTGATGAAGGAATTGATGTATTTAAATTCCGGCTCCGTAATTTCCACATCTACCCCGCCTAAAATATTAATGGCATCCACCACAGATTTCCAGTTAAAGGTAATATAATCGTCAATTTCAATATCCAGATTCCGTTCCAAAGTGGCCACGGCCTGCTCTGCTCCCCCCTGGTTATAGGCCTGGTTCAGCTTTCGATAGGTGCCCCCATCGTCAATCAAAGAATAAAGATCCCGGTAAACAGAAATCAGCTGAACATTCCCCGTTTCCCGGTTAAGGTGGGCAATCAAATTCACATCAGCCAAGGTCCCCTGGTCCACATTCCCATCCCGGGAATCCACCCCGAAAATCGCCACTGTATAATAACCCACTTCTTTTTTAAAATAATGCAATGCAAAATACAGGCCAAATCCAAAGACAAAAACCACAAAAAATAAGCTTAAAAAAAGCCCAAGACACCCCCCTTTCTTTTTACGGGGAGGCCGCTGCCGAACCCTTTTTTCAGGGGCTGCCTTTCCCCGGGAAACAGATGTCCTTTGCTTTTTGATCCCCTCCCCTTTGAAAGAGGGGGAACGCTTTACAGCTTCTGTTTTAGCAGCTGTTCCTGATTTTGATACAGGCCCGGCATTTTTAGAAGAAACAGCCTGCCCTTTGGCGGGGCTGCTCCTGGTTTTCTTTTTTACCTGGTACTGGACTTGCCTTTTGGCAGGGGTGCCCCTGGAGGGCAGTCTTCCCTCCCCTAAAAGCTGGGGAGCTTCTGCTCCTGTACTGGGGGGAGAGGGGGCTCTTTTCCGGGGCCGGTTTCCCTGCCCAGGTCCCAGGCCTCCAGGATTCTCAAAACCAAACTGCAGGGGCTTTGGACTTCCCTGAGGACTGGCACCTCTGCGCATCATATTCAGTTTTCGCTCATTCTCTCTTAACTGATTGTAAAGCTTTTCATTCTCCTCCCGAAGTCTTTCCTCCTCCTGAAATCTCTGCAGTTTTTCCAACTCCCGGATATATTTTCTCTTTCTTTGCTCTTCTTCTAGATCTGTATTATCCATTCCCATCTATGAAAGGATCCTCCTCAGTATACATTGCAGTCCTTTATGTTCCAGGCTGGTCTTTTCCCTCCTCTGGATCCTTGTCCCTCTCCTCAATCAATTCTCCTGCAGCATTTTCCTTCTCCAGGGAAACAGGGGCTATAGAGGGGGACTCCGATGTTTGCTCTTCTTTCCGGGGCATTCTTTCCTGAGATTCAGCCTTTGTTTTCTTGGCTTCCTCCAGGCTATGACCGCATTTGGAACAAAAATCTGCAGAAAGGGAAGAGGAATGCCCGCATTCGGGACAGGACACAGTCTGAGAGGAGGACATTCCAAATTTTTGCACAGTACTTTGAATATTCTGGGCGGTAGCATTCCATAAATTTCTGGCATATTCCACATTGATATCCGCTGCCCTGGCCCCTTCATCTATCTCCAGGGATCCGGTACGCAAAACTCCCACCAATGCCAGGATAAAAACTGCCAGATACAGTACATAGGACAGATGCAGATACAGGGTGCTGCGGACAAAGCCCCCTCCCTGCAGGGCAGGGTATCCCATGGCAGAAAGAATCAGTGCATTGGCAGCTCCCAGGGCCCGGACTAAAATGGTTAAAAGCACCAAAGCCACTAAGCCCACAGACAGACTGACTGCATAGATTCCATGGACATAGAGGTAGCTTCTCTTCCCTACCGTCCTTTGGTTCAAAAGCCAAAGAATTATATTTGCAAGGGGAAGAAGCAAAAACAGCCAGAAAATCCTGCTCAGGGAGGTGAGAGCCCCCGGTGCCTGGCGAAGAACAGTCAAATTATCAAAGCCTCCCAAAGTACCTTCCAGACTCTGCAGTCCCGGAATGGAAACGGAAAAGGGAAAATACCGATTTTCATAAACTGGTACCCAGACCGTTACAATGGGAAGAAAAAACAACAGGAACAAAACAGCAGAAAGAATCACAATGAGATTCAAAATACTCAGTCCCCGTTTGTTTAAAATCAAATCATTATTTGGGGTTCGTTTCATTTCTATTATACCTTGATTACATAAACGGACCCTGGACCGCTGAGGTCCAGGGCATGGGGCTGCTGCTTTAAAAGCCTAAAAAGGCGTCAATACCATCGGCTAAGCCCTTGGAAAGCTTTTCCAGTGTGGGCTGAGAGTGATCGGAGGTTTTGTCTCCCAGCTCAATATCAATGGATGGAATGGTGGAATAGGATGTTTGGGTAAGATCCATGGGCATCCTTCCGTCGGAAAAGATCTTTACCTGTTTCCCCTTTAATCCTTGAATCAAAGCCGCTCCCAGAGCCTCATGGCTTTTCCAATGGGAGGCCACCGGCTCCATAGCCTTATAGGAGGCCACATCTGGTACGCCCATATAAAAGGCTCCCTTATCTGAGGATGTGGAATCCCAGTGAAGGGCAATGTGCATGGAAGCTGTATTATTGGCAATCACTGTTCTGGCAATGTTGTCCAGCTGTACATCGCTTCCATCCCGCAGCATCAACACATCATATCCCCGGTTGAGAAGCTCGCTGCGAAGAACCTGGGCCATGCTGAGGGTTACCGTGCTTTCCGGGGTGCCGTCAGCAAAGGTCATACCGCTGGATACTGCCACAGCCTTGGTGGCGCCGGAGGCAGTGGTTCCGCCGGTAACCTTCGGGGTGCCGTCAGGATGACAAAGGGCCTTCACAGAGGATCCCCCCTGAGTGCCATGGCCTGCATTCACTCCGATCACCACATTTTTCCTGTTTTGTCCCGCCCGGTACAATACAGCGGAGCCGGAATGAATCACAGAAAAGGAGGCATAGGGCCAATCTGGATTCAAATTGATTTGGGATACTCCCGGAGTAGAAGTCTCAGTTGCCGCTGCCTGAGCAGACGCTGGCGCTGCACTGGCAGTTTCTTTCACAGCCTCCTGGGAAGTCTCAGGAACGGTTTCTTTCGCAGTTTCCGAAGAAGCCACCTCTGTTGGGGCAGAAGACTTTTGCGGCAGAGATGCCTGGGCCTGTCTTTTTATTACAGAAACCTCCTCCACACCTCCGGCCTGGGACTCCCTTTTGGAGATGGATTCTTCCGATTTGGATTCCTTCTGTCTTGTATTTTCTCTTTTTACTTCTTCTGCCCTTGTCTCCTCTGTTTTGGCAGCCTCTGCCTTCAGGGTGCTCTCCCTTGTATCAGCGGCCTTCTGGCCGCAGGCCGTAAGACAGGCCAAAACCAACACAAAGGCAAGACCGGATTGAATATTTTTTCTCATGTAAGTAACCCCTTTACTCTAGCCATGTCCTTAATCAGCTCCACCGTACCCTCCAAACCAAAGGTGGTACTGTTAATGGTCATATCATAGCTTCTGGAATCTCCCCAGCGTTTGCTGGAATAATAATTATAGTAACTGGAACGCTTTTTATCGGTTTTAATCATAATATCCTTGGCTTTGGCAGCATCAATACCATTGGTCTCCATGATCCGCTTGATCTTGTCATTGTCCTCACCGGTAATAAACACCGACAGGGTACAGGGATCCTCCGCCAGGGCATAATCCGCACAGCGTCCCACAATAATGCAGGACTCCTCCGCCGCAATCTTTTTAATCGTGTCAAACTGTGCCAAAAAGATCTTGTGATTAATGGGCATATCCATGTAGGAGGAAGAGGTATAGCCCAAAGAATACGTATCCATCACCAAAGAATATAAAAAACTGCTGGTTGGTTTTTCATCATGGGTTTCAAAAAGCTCAGCAGCCAGGCCGCTTTCCTTGGCAGCTCTGGACAAAATCTCCTTATCATAGCATTTAATGCCAAGATCCTCTGACAGCATCTGCCCGATCTTCCGTCCGCCGCTGCCGCACTGTCTGCCAATTGTAATAACCAATCTCTTATCCATGTGTACACCTCCCAAGAAAAGATGATTTTTGAAGGTTTAACCGCAACCTGCCTATCTGTATTATATAATACAGCCTGGGAAATGTACATATCACAGCATAAACTTGCCCTCATCCCCTTTGCCGCAGTTTTTCCAAAACATCCTGGAAATATCTGGGAGGAGGGGCATCAAACTCCATATACTCCCCGGTTGAGGGATGAATAAATCCCAGAAGCCTGGCATGGAGGCATTGTCCCTGGAGAGCAAAACCCGGCTTGGGACTGCCATAGAGTGTATCTCCCAGGATGGGATGGTGGACGCTGGCCATATGCACCCGGATCTGGTGGGTACGGCCGGTTTCCAGCTGACATTCAATATGGGTAAAGCCCAAAAACCGCTCCAGCACCTTATAATGGGTGACTGCCCTTTTTCCCTTTTTTTGGATGGCAATTTTTTTCCGATCTGTAAAGGACCGGCCCAGAGGTCTGTCAATGGTGGCCACATCGGCCCTGAGGTTGCCCACCACTATGGCCTCATATCTGCGGGTAATGGTATGCTCTGCCAGCTGGGTGGCCAGACTTTGGTGGGCAGCATCATTTTTACAAACCACCAGCAGTCCAGTGGTATCCATGTCAATGCGGTGGACAATCCCCGGACGCAGCACGCCATTGATCCCGGAAAGCTCTCCCTTGCAGTAGAACAGCAGGGCATTCACCAGAGTATTGGTATAATGTCCTGGAGCGGGATGCACCACCATCTGCTTTGGTTTGTTGATTACCAAAAGATCCCTGTCTTCATAGAGGATATCCAGGGGAATGTCCTCTGGAAGGATCTGCGGCTCTTCCATCGGTGGAATATCCAGAGCAACAGCATCCCCCTCCCTTAGACGGTAATTGCTTTTTACCGCCTGGCCATTTACAAAAACCAGTTCTTTTTTTATCAGATCCTGGAGATAGGAACGGGAAAATCCCTCCAGCCTTTGGGCTAAAAAGCTGTCAATTCTGCTCCCTGCAGCCTCCAGGTCTATGTCTACTTCCAGTCTTTCCATACTAGCTCTGTTTTTTTATAAATACAAGGTCCTGATCCTTGTATACAAAAATAAATAAATAGATCAGTACAATGGTGGCACAGGTAACCAAAATATCCGCCACATTAAATACTGGAAAGCGGATAGGTTTAAAATAAATAAAATCAATCACATAGCCCAGACGAAGCCGATCCAAAAAATTCCCCACAGCTCCGGAAAAAATAAAGCTAAGGGTGTAAAAAAGGGGAAGGTATTTGGATTGTCCCGGCATACGGAACAGTATATAGACAATGGCTCCTAAAACCAGCACAGTGATGATGGCAAAGAACCAATGCTTATTTTGCAAAATGCCAAAGGCCGCTCCCCGGTTTTCTGTGTAAAGCAGCTCTAAAATCCCCGGAATCAACGCCATCTGGGGTGGTTCCTTTGGATAAAGAAACTGCAGCACCAGCCATTTGGTGACTTGATCCAAAGCCACACCAAGAACGGCCAGGAGTGCAAATACCAGGGCCTTTGTTTTAGTTGAACGCAGTATCAATTTCTTCCAACGCCTCCTTTATTTGTGCCAAAGTAATGCTTTGATCTATAAAAGCCTCTCCTATCTTTTTCAGGAGAATAAATTTAATCTGTCCCCCCTCCATTTTCTTATCGTGGAGGGTGGCCTTTAAAACTGCCTCCTGGTTTCTCAATGCATGGGAATGGGGCAAATCA
>CALISX010000364.1 GCA_938041725.1 uncultured Lachnoanaerobaculum sp. | reverse complement strand
ATATCCGCTCATGCGAGCATGGCGGCTATTCTGTCGCCGTCCGGGGACTTATACAGTATAACATAGCACATGTGTTGAGAATTTAAGTATTTTTAAAGAATCTTTTCTCCCAGGCCATCCCTGTATTCCAGCAGCAGCTCCTGCAGTTGGGAAAAGTGCTCTGCCTGATTGGCTTTGGCCCGCAAAGAAGCAGAATCCTTCATGCCATGGGTATACCATCCGATGTGCTTTCGCATTTGCCGTATGGCCAGATACTCCCCGTCGCAATCAATCTGCAGTCCGGTATGGCGAAGAATCATGTCTATGATTTCCTTCGGAGCCGGAGGAGGCAGGATCTCCCCGGATTCCAAGTAGGTCCGGATCTGGCGGAAAATCCAGGGATTGCCCCTGGCCCCTCTGGCAATCATCACGCCGTCACAGCCGGTTTCCACAAACATTTTCCTGGCGGATGGACCGTCGGTGATATCACCGTTTCCAATCACCGGAATCCCCACCGTCTCCTTGATTTTCCTGATCCAGCTCCAGTCAGCCTGACCCTGATAATACTGCTCCCTGGTTCTGGCATGGACTGTAATAGCCTGTACCCCGCAGCTTTCTGCAATTTTGGCAATTTCCACTCCATCCCCGATGTTTTCGTTAAAGCCCCGGCGGATTTTCACTGTCACCGGCCTCTTCACCGCCTTTACCAAAGCGCTTAAAATCTTCTCCACCCTTTTGGGATCCTTTAAAAGTGCAGAACCCTCTCCATTGTTCACGATCTTTGGCACCGGACAGCCCATATTAAAATCTATGATATCAAATTCCTCCGGCAGCTCCTCTGCCATCCGGGCTATAATCTCTCCCTCAGAGCCAAAAAGCTGTACTGCCAGGGGATGTTCTCCCGCTTTGGTTTTCATCAGCTCTTTGGTTTTTTTATTTTTAAAATACAGGGCCTTAGCGCTGATCATTTCCGTACACAAAAGAGAGGCTCCCATTTCCTTACATAAAACACGAAAAGGCAGGTCTGTCACCCCTGCCATGGGACCCAGGCAAAGCCCGCCTGCAATCCGTATCTTTCCAATTGTAAAACTCGGTAAAGAGCCCATACTCCTTGGCCTTCCTATCTTGTCAGTCTATAAAAAAGCTCCAGCTGGGAAAACAGCTGTGCCTTATTCCTTTGATAAGCGCTGATACGCAGCCCGCTTTCGATTTCATCAAAATAAAAATCCCCATCTGCTGCCTGTACCAAAAGCTGCAGATGCCCGTCCCTGTCAAATTCCAAGGTCAGGTTCCCCCCTGCAGCCTCGGTAAAGCTCACACAAAGTATCTTTAGCTCATCCTTAATACTTTGGGGCAGTCTTTCAAAATCAGGATTGAAATAGTATTTCTGAATATAGGAGTTGGCGGCACAAAGTACAGTTCCCTTTTCTTTCTCTGTCATACATCAGCGCACCAAAAGCTTGCAGATCCTAAACTGATCCTTTGGAAGTTCCTTGCTCATGGCCAAAGCATCCTGAATATCAAAATCTGTAAACTGCCCGTCCTTATAAGCCACCAAACGATTGGACCGTCCTTCCAGCAATAACTCCACAGCCTTGGCCCCCATAATAGAGGCATAGACCCTGTCCTTACAGGTGGGAGCACCTCCCCGCTGCATGTATCCTAGAATCGTGGC
>CALISX010000363.1 GCA_938041725.1 uncultured Lachnoanaerobaculum sp. | reverse complement strand
ATGTCTACACCAGGCTGTTTTGGCTGGGCTATGGAGGGGCCATAGCTTTGATGATCGTTACCTTTGCTTTCGGAAGGGCATCCCATGGAGCCAGAAGATGGATCTATGTGGGCAGCTTAAGCATTCAGCCTGCAGAAATTGTAAAGGTTTTTCTTATTGTATTTTTGGCGGCATACCTCTATAAAAAGGGCAAAAAGATCAACTCTCCAGGGCAGATGGCAATATTGGCCCTGTTTTACTGTGTCCCCACGGTTTTGGTTATGGCAAACAACTGGAGCTCCGGCTTTATTCTGTTGTCCATTGCCTTTGTGGTAACCTTTGTGGCCACAAAATACCGGGCGGTATATGCAGTTCTGCTTTCTGTGGCTGTTTTGGTGCTGACAGCGGCGGCCCCGGTGCTGGAAAGGGTGATTTATTTTCTCCAGTCCAGAAACCACAACAGCTTCCGCTTTCAAAGAATTTTAGTCTGGCTGGATCCGGAGCAGTACCGGCTGGAGGGGGGATTCCAGGTTTTACAGGGACTTTATGCCGTGGGTACGGGAGGTTTTTTGGGGAAAGGACTGGGACAGGGATTACAAAAGCTAACCCTTCCTGAGGCCCAAAACGACATGATTTTTGCCATTATCTGCGAGGAGCTGGGACTGTTCGGAGCAGCATTGATTTTAATTTGTTTTGGCTTTTTGCTTTTCCGCTGTCTTTTGATTGCCACCTCGGCGCCGGATCTGTTGGGATCTTTGCTGGTGATCGGGGTGATTGGTCATGTGGCAGTTCAGGTGATCTTTAATGTATCCGTGGTGACCAATATGATTCCCAATACCGGCGTGATTTTACCCTTTATTTCCGCCGGGGGAACCTCCCTCATCTTTCTTATGTGTGAAATGGGGATGGTGCTGGGGGTTTCCAGAACCATAAAGCTGGAGTATTAGCTTCCATGAAGAAAAAAGCTTTGAGAATTTTTTTTGGCGTTGCGGCAGGGCTTTTGGCATTGGTATTTTTTATCCGAATCACCAAAGTCCAGTTCAGCGGCAACACCAGGTATACCAGTGAGCAGCTGGAAAGTATTATTTTTCGGGGCTCCTTTTCAAAAAACACCCTCTATGCCTGGATTCAAAGTATGATAGGAAGAAAAACAAAGATTCCCTTTGTTCAGGATTATACAGTGGAGATTACAGGACCTGGCAGCGCCGAGGTGATTATCTACGAAAAGAGTATGGTGGGATGTATTTCCTATATGGACTCCTATATGTATTTTGACAAGGACGGCATTGTGGTGGAAAGCGCCAATCGGATTTTGGAAGGGATTCCTGTGGTAGAGGGCCTTGACTTCAGCAACATTGTTCTGTATGAGGCTTTGCCAGTGGAAAACAAGGAGGTTTTTCACGAAATATTAAATCTCACCCAGGTTTTAACAGGCTATAATATTTCCGTGGAGCGGATCAAGATCTTACCGGGAGGCAAGGCCCTGCTGTATGTGGATGAGATTGAAGTGGATTTGGGGGAAAACAAGGACATAAATGGAAAGCTGGGAGAGTTAAAGGATATTCTTCCAGAGCTGCGGCGGCGGGGAGAGGCGGGAACGCTTTATCTGGATTCCTATGACAGGAATAAGGATAAATCCTCCTATTACTTTAAGAGAAGATAAGGGGATAAATTCTATTTAACCACAGGGTTGCGCAGTTTAGCAGTTGCTATTTCAAAAAAAAACATTTATCATATCAGATATGATGGAAAGAGTGGCGGGAAAGTGCCGGATACGGTTCCAGGCCGTCAGACAGATAGATTGATCGAAGGGATCATAAATTCAGGAGGGGTTGCCCGTGTTGGAAATTAATTTGCCAAATGAAGAAAATGCAGCAAAAATCATCGTCGTTGGCGTAGGCGGTGCAGGAAATAACGCTGTGAATCGTATGATCGAAGAAAATGTGGAGGGCGTTGAGTTTGTTGGCGTAAATACGGACAAGCAGGCTCTGGAATTTTGCAAGGCCAGCACCATTATACAGATCGTAGAAAAACTAACCAAGGGACTGGGAGCCGGGGCAAGGCCGGAGATCGGCGAAAAGGCTGCAGAGGAAAATCTGGAGGATATTACAAATAAGCTAAAGGGGGCGGATATGGTATTTGTCACCTGCGGTATGGGTGGGGGAACCGGCACGGGAGCTACCCCGGTAATTGCCAAGATTGCCAAAAATCTGGGGATTTTAACTGTGGGGGTGGTGACCAAGCCCTTTACCTTTGAG
>CALISX010000362.1 GCA_938041725.1 uncultured Lachnoanaerobaculum sp. | reverse complement strand
GAAGCCCTGGCTGGTGATTGCTCCTTCCGGGGCCATTATGCTGATTGTGCTGGCATTTAATTTTCTGGGAGACGGACTGCGGGATGCGCTGGATCCTTACTTAAAGGAGCAATAATGGAAAATGTATTAACCATCCGGGATCTGTCCTCTGGTTTTGCCACCAAAAAGGGAATGGCAGTGGCCATTGAACGGATCAACATGGATGTGCCTAAGGGGAAAATCATCGGTGTGGTGGGAGAAAGCGGCTGCGGAAAATCTCTTACTGCCATGAGTATTATGGGCTTGATTAAAAAGCCTGGAAGGGTGCTGGGAGGCAGCATTTGTCTGGAGGACAGGGAGCTGACCCGGTTGAATAAAAGGGAGTATGCAAGGATACGGGGAAATGAAATCTCTATGATTTTTCAAGAGCCCATGACCTCCTTGAACCCTGTGGTTACTGCAGGACGCCAGGTACAGGAGGCCATATTGATTCATGAAAGGATTGCACCGGGGAAGGCCAGGCAAAGGGTGCTGGATATTTTTGAAGAGGTGGGGATTCCGGAGCCGGAAAAAAGATATGAGGCCTATCCCCATCAGCTGTCCGGCGGCCTTCGTCAAAGGGTGATGATCGGCATGGCCATGGTGTGCCGCCCCAAGCTTTTGATTGCAGATGAACCCACCACGGCCCTGGATGTTACCATAGAGGCCCAGATCCTAAGGCTGATGAAGGAATTATGCCAAAAAAACGGCACCTCCATTATTTTAATCACCCATAATCTAGGGGTGGTGGCCCAGGTCTGTGACTATGTGTATGTGATGTATGCCGGGCATATTGTGGAGCAGGGGGATACCTTTTCCCTGTTTGAACACACCGCCCATCCCTATACCAGGGGGCTGATGCGCTCCATCCCCGGAATGGATCCTTTGGCAAAGCGTTTGTATACCATTCCGGGCATGGTTCCCAATATTATGAACTTTCCCAGAGGATGCCGGTTCTGTACCCGCTGCCCTTTGGCACAGGAGAGATGTGAGGGGGAGCTTCCGGAGTTTGTTTTTCCAAGGGAAGACCATGGGGTACGCTGCTTTAAGCATGGAGAGCTGAATGGATAAGGTACTACTGGAATTAAAAAACATTGTAAAGGAATTTCCGGTTTCTGGAAATAAGAAAAAGAGGATTCAGGCAGTAAGTGATGTAAGCTTGAAAATCTATGAAAAGGAAACCTTGGCGCTGGTGGGGGAGAGCGGCTGCGGAAAATCCACCCTGGGACGGTGTGCCATCGGGCTGTTGCGGCCGGAGAGGGGAGAGAGCCTTTTCCGAGGGGAAAATATTTTCAAAAACAACCACCTAAAGGGGCTGAGAAGGGAGATGCAGATTGTATTTCAGGATCCTTATGCCTCTTTGAATCCCAGGATGAATCTTGGGCGTATCATTGGAGAGCCCATCATTACCCATGAGCCTGGAATACAAAAAAGTGCTCTTAAAGAAAAGGTGGAGGAACTGATGGAGGAGGTGGGGATTCCCAGAGAATACTATTTCCGTTATCCCCACCAGTTTTCCGGGGGACAAAGACAGAGGGTGGGGATTGCCAGAGCCATTGCGCTGCGTCCCTCCTTACTGGTATGCGATGAGCCGGTGTCAGCTTTGGATGTTTCCATTCAGTCCCAGGTATTAAATCTTTTAATGGATCTTCAGGAAAATCTTGGGATGTCCTATTTATTTATTTCCCACGATCTTTCGGTGGTACGTTTTATTGCAGACCGGGTTTGTGTTATGTTTTTAGGGAAAATATGTGAGATCGGAAAAACAGAGGATATTTTTTCCCAGCCCCGCCATCCCTATACGTCCCTGCTGCTGGAGGCTTTGCCAAAGCCTGACCCCAGACTGCGGGACAGAGAACAAAGGCTTTTAACCGGGGAGATTCCAAGCCCTTTAAATCCTCCCAGGGGCTGCCGCTTTCATACCCGCTGCCCCCAGGCCAGGGAAATCTGCAGAGAGAAGGAGCCTTTGCTTATGGGGGAGGGAAGCCAGGCAGCCTGCCATTTTCCTAATGTATACTAGTACAATGGTTTTTTAATAACTGGACTTTAATCTCTTCCTATGGTATAATGTTTCCATCAAGAA
>CALISX010000361.1 GCA_938041725.1 uncultured Lachnoanaerobaculum sp. | reverse complement strand
CTTTGACGACTGGGCAGCGGCCTTTGGCGAGACTATCACAGCCATCGAGCTCTCCCCGGAGGGCTCCGGATACCGCGCCAAGACGCGGTTTGCGAAGTTTTATAACCTACCTGAGCTGATGAGCACCTTCAAGCTGGTGGCAGATATCCAGACGGCGGATATGCTGGAGCTCCCGGTGCCAAAGGCCAACTTCCACACGGAGGTCATCAAGCCCTCTGAAATCCAGCAGGAAATGATTGCCGGTCTTGCCGAGCGTGCCGAGAAGATACGGGCAGGCGGCGTGGACCCCAAAGTGGACAACATGCTGCGGATCACCAACGACGGGCGGAAGCTGGCGCTGGATATGCGGCTCATCAACCCGCTGGCGGCGGACGACCCGGAAGGAAAGGTGTCTGTCTGCGCCGGAAACGTCTACCGTATCTGGGAACAGACTGCCAAGCAGCGCGGGACGCAGCTGGTGTTCTGCGACCTGTCCACACCAAATGGTGACGGCAGTTTTAACGTCTATGATGACCTGAAGAATAAGCTCATGGCGGCAGGTGTACCGGAAAGTGAGATTGCTTATATCCACGACGCCAACACCGAGGCGCGGAAAAAGGAGCTGTTTGCAAAGGTTCGGGCCGGGCAGGTGCGTATTCTGATGGGCTCTACCCAGAAGATGGGAGCAGGAACCAACGTGCAGGACCGTCTTGTGGCGCTCCATGACCTGGACTGCCCGTGGCGACCTTCCGACCTGGCCCAGCGGCTGGGGCGTATCGTCCGGCAGGGCAATGGCAATGACGAGGTGGATATTTATCGCTACGTCAGGGAGGGCACCTTCGATGCCTACCTCTACCAGCTGGTGGAAAACAAGCAGAAGTTTATCGCACAGATCATGACCTCAAAATCGCCGGTCCGGGTGGCGGATGACATCGACGAGACGGCCCTTTCCTATTCAGAGATCAAGGCGCTGGCCACCGGCAATCCCCTGATTATTGAAAAGTGCAACCTGGATATGGAGGTAGGCAAGCTGAACGTGCTGAAAGCCAGCCACTTGAGCCAGAAGTACGCGCTGGAGGAAATGGTGCTGAAGAAATACCCCAAGATGATACAAGACCTGAAACAGCGTATCCTCGGTTACGAGCAAGACGCCCATCTTGCGGGGCTGCACCCCAAACCGAAGGAAGGCTTTGCGGGCATCATGCTTATGGGGAAAGAGCTTGCGGAAAAGGAGGCCGCGGGAAAAGCCATCATAGACGTATGCAGCACAATGACAGGCTCCGGGACTGCCGAGATGATCGGTGAGTACCGGGGCTTTTTCCTTTCCATCACCTATGATGGTGCAAAGAACGAGTATCAGATGCACCTGAAAGGTGCGCTCTCCCACACGGCGATGCTGGGCGCAGACGTGTTCGGCAACATCACCCGTATCGACAACGTGATCGACGGCATTGCCGGAAAGCTGGACAAGGTGCGGTCCGAGCTTGCCGACACCGAAACACAGATGAAGAACGCCAAAGAACAGATGAACGCGCCCTTTGCAAAGGAGGCAGAGCTGAAAGAAAAAGAGGCGCGGCTGAAGGAACTGAATATCCTGCTCAACATGGATGAGAAGGACCGCTCCCTGATCGACGAGGTGCCGGAGGAAGAACCGGAGCAGGTCAAAAGCAGGGCATACGCCCTTGCCCGTTGAGCCAGGAAACACATGTCATGGAAGGAGGATTTTCAATGCACATGGGAAACAGGATACGTTTTTTCCGCAGGCGGGCAGGCATGACACAAAAGGAACTGGGAATGAGTGTCGGATTCCTGCCCGTTTCTGCGGATGTGCGGATCGCGCAGTATGAAAGCGGCAGCCGGAAGCCGAAAGCGGAGCTGCTGGCGTCCATCGCCCACACCCTCGGCGTCACACCCGCCGCCCTGACCGTACCGGACATTGACAGCAGCGCAGGGCTGATGCAGACCCTGTTCGCGCTGGAGGACCGGTACGGGATCACCATCGAGGAAAATGTGGCGGGTACGGACTTTAGGCTGAATATTCCCTATCAGGGATTTACGCCCTTTGCCCTGGACCTGAGCTTTTTGGCTGAACAGATAATGGCGAGATCACCCAGGAGGAGTACGACGACTGGCGCTACAATTATAAGTAACGCCGGAGGCAGGCGCACCCTGCCTCCTACATATCCCACAGTTGCCAGAACAGACAGGACTGGTATGATAGAAAGAAAAAAGGAGTGTATGACATCATGAAAAATGAACTGTTTACCGATCTTCCGAAGCGCATTGAGGAGGATTATCCGGAACTGGAAAACGATATGCTGCTGGAGCTGCGGCAGAAAGACAACGACTACGAGCAGATCCACGAACAATTCTAT
>CALISX010000360.1 GCA_938041725.1 uncultured Lachnoanaerobaculum sp. | reverse complement strand
GCGCCGATTTTTGTGTATTTTTCCGGATTATGCAAAAAATCCACAATCTCCGTCAGGGATTCCTTGGCCTCGTCCTCCCCTGCCACATCCTTAAAGGTGACCCCTGTTTCCTTTTGCACATAGACCTTGGCATTGCTTTTGCCAACCCCCATAATGCCGCCGCCCCCCCCCACTCTCTTCATGAGGAAATTCATCATAAAAATAATGAATACAAAGGGAAGCACGAAGCTTAAAAAGGACAGGAGCATGGAGTAGGTATCTGCCCTTTCCCGATTGGCCTTGATTCCTGCTGCAAAAAGCCGCTCTGCCAGATCATTGTCCTCCATCCGCACCGTACGGTATACGGTCAGGGCGGAGTAGTCCTTTAAGCCCGGCTTTACATGGATTTCAATGGTATTGTTTAAAATCTCCACGGAATCAATCTTCTCATCACTGACCATCTGCATAAATTCCGTATAGGGAATGGTTTTGGTGGTGGCCTGCTGCAGCCGGTTGGACATAAAGGATACAATCAAAAAGGTTAAAACCGCCGCCAAAATTAAAACAATCAGTGTCTGGGGATTCCTAAAGCTGCCTGAGCCTCCTGGCTCAGGCCGTCGCTGGTCTTTATTATCCATACACTTCCTTTCTATCTGTTTTGCATTCTGTCCCGATTAAAATTAATCAGGGATCCTGCTTCTATAATGGACTTTTCATCCTCCGTCATGGGAGAGATGGACAGCCGGATCTTTTTCACCCCATCCCCCAAAACATAAGCCGGAATCGCCTCCATTTGGTTTCGTAAGTGATCCTTAATATCCGGAACAAAGATATAATCTCCCACGGAAAAATTCGGCTCCTCCTCCAGGATAAAGGGGAGCATACCCCAGTTGATCACATTGGAACGGTATCTCTTGGTGGCATATTCCCTGGCAATATTGGCCAGGCCTCCCAGCACCCTTTGACAGCTGGCGGCCTGTTCTCTGGCAGATCCGTCTCCCGGTTTTTTGGCATAAAGCATACTGCCGATTTCCACCGCCCCGGGATTTAAATCCTTAAAGCCTTCCAGGGTTTTAATCTGTGCAAAAATCCCTTCCAGCTCCTTGGGGGGCCAGGCCTCTCCCTTTTGTCTGGCCTTTTCCAAGGCGTCCACTGCCTTGGAGCGGCCCACATACTCCGGATCCCTCCTGGACAGGGTAAATTCTGCCAATCCCAGGGGATTGGAACGGTAGGAGGAGGTTTCCCCGGAGGGAATCAGCTCATCAGTGGTGGTTACCTCATCCATAATCTTTGAGCAGACCTTCAGCAAAATATGATCTGTCAAAGCACTCATATCCGGCCAGTCCTTAATATTGGGTCCATATACCAAAGCCCTTTCCTCCCGGGGATTTCCAAAGCCCTGGTAAACCCTGTTGGCATATACTTCCGGGTCATAGTGGTATTCCGGCACTTCATAGCCGTCTGCAAATTCCGTGGCAGGGGTAAGAATTCCCTTGTTCCTGGCAGTGGCTGCCACAGAGCGGGCATCCATCAAAGCCACCCCGGAGAGCTGTCCCTGTCCAGGCTTTGATCCCTCTCTGTTGGGGAAGTTTCTGGTGGTGTGACGGATGGAAAATCCTCCATTGGCAGGGGTATCCCCGGCTCCAAAGCAGGGGCCGCAAAAGGCGGTTTTTACAATGGCACCGCTGGCCATAAGGTCTGCCACCGCTCCGTTCCTGGCTGCCTCAATGAAAACAGGCTGGGAGGAAGGATAGACATCCAGATTAAATTCATCTGCGCCGCAGCTGCAGCCCTTTAGAATATGGGCTGCTTCCATAACATTGGTGTAATTTCCTCCGGCACACCCTGCAATAACCCCCTGATCCACCATAAAGCGTCCATCCCGGATCTTATCTAAAAGCCGGAGCTGCTCCCCGGCCTTTCCAAACATCTCCCTGGCATTTTCCTCCACCTCATGGAGAATATCCTTTAAATTGGCATTTAAGGTATCAATTTCATAGGTATTGCTGGGATGGAAGGGAAGGGCAATCATGGGCTTGATTTCACTTAAGTTAATCCGGATCACCCCGTCATAATAGGCCAGGTTTTGGGGAGACAGCTTTTTATAGTCCTCTTCCCGTCCATGAAGGCGCAAAAAGGCTCTGGTGTCCTCATCCGTTGCCCAAATGGAGGACAGGCAGGTGGTTTCCGTGGTCATAACATCCACACCGTTTCGATAATCCGTAGTCATGGAGGCAATGCCCGGCCCTACAAATTCCATGATTTTATTTTTGACATACCCGTTTTTAAATACAGCCCCGATAATGGCCAGAGCAATATCCTGAGGACCTACGCCCTTTGCAGGAGCCCCCTCCAAATATACACATACCACCTGGGGCATGGCAATATCATAGGTGTCCAAAAGAAGCTGCTTTACCAGCTCTCCGCCTCCCTCTCCCATGGCCATGGTGCCCAAGGCCCCGTAGCGGGTATGGCTGTCAGAGCCTAAAATCATCTTGCCGCAGCCTGCAAAGGCTTCCCGCATATACTGGTGAATCACCGCAATGTGGGGGGGCACATAAATGCCGCCGTATTTTTTAGCTGCGGACAAACCGAACATATGGTCGTCTTCGTTAATGGTTCCTCCCACAGCACACAAGGAATTGTGGCAGTTGGTGAGCACATAGGGCAGGGGAAAACGCTCCATACCGCTGGCCTTTGCGGTCTGTATAATACCCACAAAGGTAATATCATGGGAGGCCATGGAGTCAAAGCGAATCTTTAACTGCTCCATATTGCCGGAGGTATTATGTTCCTGTAAAATCTGGTAGGCCATGGTTCCCTTCCTGGCCTCCTCCTGGTCCGGCTTCCTTCTTAAAAGGCTTTGTATTTTATCTGATTCCTCCTGGGGAATCAGTTTATCCTGATCAATGAGATATGCCCCCGATTTAAACAGCTCCATATTGTGTCCTCCTACTCTTATCTTTTCCATAGTATAGCTTAACAAGGGCTTCAACGCAAGAAACCCCCTGTCAATTTGAAGCTCTTATTTGTGGTAGGGTTCCTTGTTTCGGATACGATAGCTTCTATACAACTGCTCCAGAAAAATCACCCGCATCAGCTGGTGGGGAAAGGTAAGGGCAGAAAAGCTGATGGTTTCATTGGCTCTTAGGAGCACCTCTTTGGAAAGCCCCAGGGAACCTCCTATAATAAAATAAAGATTCCCCTGGGAGCGCAGTTCCAATCTTTCCATCAGATCTGCCAGCCCCTCAGAGGAATAGGTCTTTCCCTCAATGGCCAAGGCCACCATATAGGCCCGTTCCGGGATTTTGCTTAACAGCCGCATTCCCTCAGCCCTTCGAATCGTTTCTTCCCGGTCTCCCAAGGCCTTATCCGGTGTTTTCTCATCCTTTACTTCCAGTATCTTTAAATGGCAGTATCTGGAAAGTCTTTTCTGAAACTCGGCAACGGCCTCCCGGTAAAAGCTTTCTTTGATACTGCCCACCACTGTAAGATAAATGTTCATGCTTCCTCATTTTCTCTGTTCATATGTCTGCTCATGCAAGGGGGGCTTCCGAGTCCCTGTTGTCCCGTCCGATTTGCTCACAGACAGCTGCATAAGTCTGCGCGTCACTTCGCTGCGAGGCAGCTCCCGTGCCGCTCACAGGTATTCGCAATCCAGGCCTGCGGCCTTACTTGCTCATACCTGTTGTCCCGT
>CALISX010000359.1 GCA_938041725.1 uncultured Lachnoanaerobaculum sp. | reverse complement strand
GGCCATGGAGGAGGCTGCCCGCTGTCTTTTGTGTGAGGATGCCCCCTGCAGTGCCGGATGCCCTGCTGCTACGGATCCCGGCAAATTTATTCGCTCCCTGCGTTTTAAAAATATTCGGGGCGCTGCAGAAACCATTCGGGAAAACAATCCCCTGGGTGCCTGCTGTGCCTGGGTTTGTCCCTATGACAGAATGTGTGAGAAGGAATGCAGCCGCAGCGGTATTGACCGTCCCATACAGATTGGAAGACTCCAGAGATTTTTGATGGAGGAGGAGAATATGGCATTTCTTCCGGTTGTTCCAGCTACAGGAAAGAAGGTGGCCTGCATTGGCGCCGGTCCCGCTTCTTTGGCCTGTGCCAGGGATCTGGCGCTGGCTGGCGTACAGGTGACGGTATATGAGAGCAGGGAAAAGGCTGGAGGCGTTCTAAGCTTTGGCATCACCCCCACCAGACTTCCCCAGGAAGTGGTGGATCAGGATGTGGCGCAGATTGAAAGACTGGGCGTAAAGTTTGTCTTTGGTAAGAAGGTGGACAAGGCCGGGCTGGAGAAGCTGCAAAAGGAAAATGACGCTGTGTTTGTGGGTGTGGGACTTTGGGGTTCCAAAACACCAGGAATTAAAGGCGAGGAGTTAAAGGGTGTGGAGTCTGCTCTGGACTTTTTAGAGCAGGCCAGGACCAGTGGCGGCCAGGTGGGGATTTCCCCTGAGGATACCGTGCTGATTATCGGCGGCGGAAATGTGGCCATGGACTGTGTGGCAACGGCAAAGCAGCTGGGAACCAGGGCTATGATCGTCTATCGCCGGACCATTGAGGAAGCTCCGGCGGATATAGAAGAGATTCGTTTTGTACAGAATATGGGCGTTCCGATTTTTACAGAATTTGCTCCGGAAGAGATTCTGGGTAAGGATGGCAAGGTTGCAGGTCTTAAATGCAAGAGCAGAGACGGATATTCTGAAATGACCTTGAAGGCAGACCGGATTATATTTGCCATTGGACAAACCCAGGTGGCTGAGTATCAGGATCTGAAGACGGCTCCGGGATTGTTTGTTGGAGGGGATGCTTCCCATCCGGCAGGGATTACCGTGGTGGAATCCGTGGCAGAGGGCAAGGCGGCAGCTTTGGACATTGTAAAATTCTTAGGATAAGAAAGGAGCGTATCATGGCTTTAAAGAAAGATTTGTCAATTAATTTTATGGGCGTGGAATGTGAAAATCCTTTCTTCCTTTCCTCTTCTCCCGTAGGCAGCAGTTATGAAATGTGCAAAAAGGCTTTGGAGACCGGATGGGGCGGTGTTTTTTTCAAAACTATTTCCGTATTTATTCCCAATGAGTGTTCCCCCAGGTTTGATATTACCAGCAAGGAGGGCACACCCTGGACCGGTTTTAAGAACATGGAAATGACCTCGGATAAGCCCAATGCCCTGAACTTTGAATACTTAAAGCAGCTGAAAAAGGATTTCCCCAAAAAGGTGATTGTGTCCAGTATCATGGGCTCCACCGATGATGAGTGGGCGGTGCTGGCCCAGGAATCAGAAAAGGCAGGGGTAGATCTGATTGAATGTAATTTTTCCTGTCCCCAGATGACTTCCTCCACCATGGGATCTGATGTGGGACA
>CALISX010000358.1 GCA_938041725.1 uncultured Lachnoanaerobaculum sp. | reverse complement strand
CAGTGTTTATCTGGACTGTGGCACTTTTAAGAAACTTGAGTTCCACGGATTAAGGTATAAATAAAAAAGCACTGTATTGTTTAATGGGTATTCTATGTATCTTTCTGGCTGCTTTATATATTATTTCTGTAAAGCGGTCTGTGGAGCAGCAGAAAAAGGAGGAATGGCGTATAGGAGGGATTCAAAGCAGGTGCTATGCCAGTGCGGTCAGTGAGGATGGAAATGCAGTTTATATAATTAGTTTGATTCCGGATAAAGGAAAGATGAGCAATCGAATCTGGGTTGTTCCCAATCTATATGCCGTGGCCTTGGATTACCAGTATGTTATGACCCAATTCCCGGAGGACTTTTTGAATGTTCACTTCACGCGGAATTTGCAGAAATTGGTGGTCAGACTGTACGACTTAAAAACCGGCAAAAAGATAAGATCTTTTGATATTAAACAAATGTTTGATGAAAAAGGATGGGATGTCCAAGTGACACAAGAGCAATGGATTGATACTTGCTCCTATCAGAATTGTCCTTGCCTTATCTTGTCTATTGAGGATGTTCCCCATTCCGTTGAAGAAAGTCAAAAGGATACAACTCGAAGAATTTATATAAATCTGGAAACCGGCGCTTTGCTGGAAAAAGGGAAGGAGGAGGACAATAGCTGGAAGTTTTTAATGAAAAAAAAGACAAATCTATTTAATGATGACGAGCACCATTTTTTATGGAAAAATATCGCCCAAAGGAAGGAAGATAATCCCTACGTGGGTGGAGTATATACTTCATACTATTGGCAGAACTGCATAGAGATAGTCATATATGATATCAATACTCTTCCTAAAAACAATAAAAGACTGTATTCCATGTTTCCAGATCTAAAGGAGCAGGCAGAGAAATTGGGTAAAGCAGAAAGAAGAGTGTGGCTTTATATTATTCTGTCCAATAACCCGTCCAATCAGGAGATTATGGAACTGCTGATGGAGGATGGACAGGAGGTGTCCTTTGACGGAGTCGTTTTGCGGGCTGAGGATTCCATAGACGGAAAAGAGCATGAGATTCACAGCTTTGAAGAATGGGATAAATATGTTATTACCAGCGAAGGACATCCGGAATACACCCAGCCTGTTTTTAAAAGCAGACCGGGAGAGGATTGACAGGAGAGATTCGCGGGAAGGAGAGAAAAAATTTGGGGAGGGCATGACGCAAAATTAGTCATGCCCTCCCTGTCTTAAAGCCATCTATTTCCCGACAGCCCCTTTTTGTATTATACTACAGGCCTATTCCTAAAAACTGCAAATTCACCATATTTTAAGTATATATTGCATTATAAGGCTGACGGCAGCAATACCTATCCAACATATTCCGCCAAGGATAATCGGCTTACCGCCGGATTTAATCAGCTTAATC
>CALISX010000357.1 GCA_938041725.1 uncultured Lachnoanaerobaculum sp. | reverse complement strand
GCATGCCCATCTACATTTCCGCCGTCCGGGGACTTATCCAGAAAATCTTTGTGCAGCGGACTGTTCTGCCTGAGCCTCTGCTTCCTCATAGACCTGGGCCGTTTCCTCCAGCTTCATAATAAATCTTTTCAACTCCTGGAAAAAAGGCTGACAATTTTCGTAGCTGGTCATAAAGGAATTGTGAAAGCTTTCCTTGGCAGGGCCTTCCCACATGGTAGACAGCTGGTGCTCCCGATCCAAAAGCTCATCCATTTTACCAGACAGGGCATCTGACTGGGTCTGCAGCTCCGCTGCTTTGTTCCGGAGAACCGAAGGTTGTACTTTAATTTGTGCCATATTTGACTCCTTTTTGTTTGTGATGATTCTCCAACCGGTGAATCATGAACCTTTGTTGCAGTTAGTATAGCAAGGGAAGGGGGATCTGTCCCTACACATAAATGTGGTTTTTGAATTCTCAGCCACAAAAAGAAAAAGCCACATATCCTTTGCTATAAAGAATCCCTGATGGAATCAGCATTTCCTAGAATCTGGGCAGAATCACCCTTTTATCCACCGCCTCTAAGGCAATCTTTGCCATATTGTGCATCCCGGTTTTGCTGGTAAGATTCTTTACATGATAACGCACAGTATTTTCCGAAATGTGGCAGTCCTGCCCCACCTCCGCATAGGTACAGCCCTTGGCAAAGCTTCTTAAAACTGCCAGCTCCGCCTCCGTCAGTTCCTCCAATCCTGCCTCTCCAATGGTAATATTGGGGAAATCCTCTGTAAACACCTTCTCTCCTGCCTCCACTGCCTCCAGTATAGCCAGTATCCCCTGGTGCATGCTTTCCTTAAACCAAAAACCGTCGCAACCATAGCTTTTGGCCCTTTGTAAAAAACTGCGGTCCAGCATGGCGGTCATAATAATCACTTTAATTCTAGGAAAACGCTTTTTGATCCGAAGTCCCAGATCCAGCCCGGAAACCTCCCCCAGGCAAACCTCTGTTAAAACAATATCCACCCCCCCTGCTGCGCAGGCTGCCTCCACATTTTTAGCATCCCGAAGTTTGCACTGCAGCCGGTACTTCTCCTTTATTTTGGACAGCTCTGTCTTTAAATATTCCATGGCAATTTGCGAGTCTTCTACTATCATAACGCCAAGCATGCCCACCTCCCTGTTCCATACCTGTAACAAGCCGTCCGCTTCACTCCCTTATCCCAAGGCCAAAATTAAACTATTTTTGACATTTGTTATAGTATAGCAATAAAATGAAAAGAATATCTTTAAAAATATATAAAATTTGTTTTTCCATCAAAAAAGGGGGCCTCTGCCCCCTCTCTGTTCCATACACAGCATATAAAACATCTTTTAAAACCTGAAATCCCTTTGCCCTGATTCCAGCTGGTTAATATACTGCTGTGCCAGATTCTTCACCCGGTCATTTTTGATCCGCTCCATCTCATGTTGAATCACCTGCTCTCCCAAAGCCAGAGTATCCGGAGAGGCATAGTCTAAGAGATATTCCTTTAAGGTCATAAGGGAATTGGGCTGGCAGACATTTTTAATGGCCCCGGATTTTGCCAGGCGCATAAACCGGTCCCCGGTGCGTCCGGCCCGGTAGCAGGCGGTGCAAAAACTGGGAACAAAGCCTCTGTCTAAGAGCCAGTGCATGATCTCGTCCAGGGTTCTGCCGTCATTTACCTCAAACTGGGAGGAATTGTCCTCTGGACGCTCCTTAGCCACATAGCCTCCCACACTGGTGGAGGAAGCGCCGCTGATTTGAGATACGCCGATTTCCAGCACCTCCTCCCTGGATTTTTGAGATTCCCGGGTGGAAATGATGATACCGGTATAGGGGGCTGCAATGCGGATAATGGCCACAATTTTCTTAAACAAACTGTCCACAATGGCATCGGGAAATTCCTTCACATCAATATCATCCGCCGGACGGATTCTGGGGATGCTGATGGTATGAGGGCCTACCCCAAACCTGGCCTCCAAATGCTCTGCATGCATCAAAAGTCCCACAAAGTCATAGCGGTACTGGTACAGACCAAATAAAACCCCAATACCCACATCGTCAATGCCTCCCTCCATGGCTCTGTCCATGGCCTCCGTATGGTAGGCATAATTATGCTTAGGGCCTGCAGGGTGCAGCTTTTCATAGGTTTCCCTATGATAGGTTTCCTGGAACAGAATATAGGTGCCGATGCCGGCGTCCTTCAAACGAGTATAGTTTTCCACCGTGGTCGCTGCAATATTTACATTGACCCTGCGGATGGCTCCGTTTTTATGCTTGATATGATAAATGGTATCAATGCTTTCCAAAACATATTCTATGGGGGAGTTCTTAGGATCCTCCCCGGTTTCCAAGGCCAGCCTTTTGTGTCCCATATCCTGGAGGGCAATTACTTCTTTTTTAATTTCCTCCTGGGAAAGCTTTTTCCGGCTGATATGGGTATTTTTGCTGTGGTAGGGACAATATACACAGCTGTTGACGCAGTAGTTGGAAAGATACAGGGGAGCAAACAGTACAATCCGCCTTCCATAAATATCCTCCTTAATCTCCTTTGCCAAAGCAAAAATTTCCTCTATGATCTCCTCATTTTCCGTTTCCAGTAAAAGCGCCGCCTCCCGGTGGTCAATCCCCCTTCTTTCTCCCGCCTTCTTTAGAATGCTCCGCAAAAGCCCTTCATCATGGGCATGCTCCTTAACATAAGCCATAGTGGCCAGTATTTCTTCCTGGTCAATAAATTCCTCTGCTTTGGATGAACTGGCATTGTACATAATTTCCTCCTTGCTTAGCCGACTCCGGCCATCTGCGATGCACCGCTGCTGTGCTGTTTCCCGGGGGAGGAAAGGGCTGTTATGTCCCCGTTTCCCTGGGCTTTCCTATCTTTCCAAATGTGGTGCTGACGCGGATTCCTGAAAGTCTTCCCACTTTGCCGGATAGGGCGCTGATCACATCACTGGGTGCATCCATCATGACACTGATTAAAGATACCCCCCGGCTGCGGTAGGGAATTCCCATCCGGCCAATGATATATCCTCCATAGTCATGAAGAATGTTGTTTAATGCTGCTGTCTGACCCATATCCTCCACAATAATTCCCACAATGGCGATACGATTTTCCATGGTCTGCTTCCTTTCTGGGATCGTCTGTGCAGAGTGAACCCTGCAACACAAGAAAAACACCCCCTTCAGGCAAAGCACACAGCTTAACCCCCAGGATGGAGCTTCCATATCTGTATCTTCCCCTTTGGAAATAGAATAGATCCGTCTAAAAGCGAATCCTTCCCACCCTAAGGTCAGAACTATAATTGTTATTATTCTAAATACCCTGAATATTTTTATGGACATTCCAGGATGCTGTCCCTTTTATTCATCTTTTGTTAAAAGTCAATCTTCTCCAAAATCCCCGTCAGCTTGGCAATGGCAATGCCGTAGTTGGTCACCGGCACCCCCGCTTCTCCCAAAGCCTGCAGGCGGCTCAGCACCTGTTTTCGGTTAAACATACAGGCACCGCAGTGAATCACTAACGCATAGTCTTTTAAATCCTCGGGGAAATCATTTCCATTACAAAAGGAAATGTCCAGCCTCTTAGGAATGGTTTTTTGGATCAAAGCCGGAAGCTTTACCCGTCCAATGTCCTCATGAAGGGCCTGATGGGCACAGGCCTCGGCAATTAAAATCCGATCCCCCTCTTTTAAATGGTCAAAGGCCAAGGCTCCCTGGCGAAAAATTTCCGCATCCCCCTTGAGCCTGGAAAACAATACGGAAAAAGAGGTAAGCCGGCTTGCCCTTGGTTTTCTTTGATATACCTGGGGAAAAACCTGGGAATCGGTAATAATCAAATCCGGCGGATTTTTCAGTCCTGCCAGAGCAGCCTCATACTGGTCAAAGGTACAGCAGTGCACAAGACAGCCAAGATCCAGCAAATCCCGAAGGGTCTGCACCTGGGGTAAAATCAACCTTCCCTTGGGGGCCTGGATGTCTTGGGGCATCACCAAAAGCACCTGATCCCTTTTTTTTACCAAATGTCCGCAAATGGAGGGCTCCTTTTCCACCGCCTTTCCTGCCTGCCGCAATGCCGGTAAAATCCGATCCAGTAGCCCTTCCTCCTTTGCAGACACTGGAATGGCCTCCAGTCCCAGCTCCTCCTGAATTTTTGCAGTCAGAGCCTGCAGCTCCTCTTCCCTTAGCAGATCTGCCTGGGCCACCAAGGCAATCACCGGGATGTTTTTTTTCTTACATCTTTGCACCCATTCCCTTTCCCAGGAAAAATCCCCCTCCCGGCATAGCAAAAGGGCAATATCCGTACTTTCCAGAATTTTAACACTGATGGCTTCCCGCTCCCTCCCCAGGGAACTCCCATCCAAAAAACCTGCCGTATCCATCCACAAGCAGGCTCCCAGCCCCGGCAGCTCCATGGGCTTTTTTACTGCATCTGTGGTGGTTCCGGACTGGGAGGATACCAAAGAAACCTCCTGGCCGGTAATCCGATTGCGCAAAGAGGATTTGCCGGTATTGGTTCTTCCAAAAAGTGCAATATGAATCCGATTGGAATTTGGTGTGCTTTGCATATAGGTTCCTCTTATTCCATAAATTTCCATGCCGGCCGCTGGTATACCCGGCTTATGGGCTTGCTGCTGCTTCAGTGTAGCATATTTTTCCTGGAAAAATCCTTTGGACGGAGAAAAAAACAAAATCCCCCCGGCACCTTGGCACCGGGAGGGAAAACCCTTGGAAAAAGCTGATTTTTATTTGTATACGAAAATGCCTTCGCCGGTTTTTCTTCCCAGCTTCCCAGCTGCCACCAGCTCCTTTAACTTGGGCTGAGGAGCATACTTGGCATCTCCGGTTTCCTTATGGATAACCTCCATGATGGCCAGAACAATATCCAATCCGATCAGATCTCCCAGGTGCAGGGGGCCCATGGGATGAGCAGCGCCCAGCTGCATAGCGGTATCTACGCCCTCAGCATCTGCTGTGCCGTCAGCCCAAACACCGATAGCCTCGTTGATCATGGGAATCAGAATACGGTTTACCACAAATCCAGGAGCCTCATTTACCTGTACCGGGGTCTTTCCAATCTGTACAGAGATATCCTTGATCTTTTCGATCAGATCAGCAGGAGTCTTCTTTCCGCCGATAACCTCCACCAGCTTCATACGGTCTGCAGGATTAAAGAAGTGCATGCCTACCACTGGCCTGTCCAGTCCCTCGCTCATCTCGGTAATGGAAAGGGAAGAGGTGTTGGAGGCAAAAATGGCAGTCTTGGGAACGATGCCCTCCAGCTCCTTAAAGATCTGCTTCTTAACTTCCATCTTCTCCAGGGCAACTTCAATCACCAGATCCACATCGCTGCAGATACTGCTCAGTCCTACCTTGATCTTTCCAAGGATGGCATCTCCCTTTTCCTTGGAAATCTTTTCCTTGCTTACCAGGAAGTTAACATTCTTCTGGATCTTTGCAAATCCAGCCTGTGCAAACTCTTCCTTGATGTCGCAAAGCCTTACCTCAAAACCATCTGTCATGGCAAAAGCCTGTGCAATTCCTGATCCCATTGTTCCAGCGCCAATAATACCAACCTTCATATTCTCTCCTTTTTTTATAAACAGCCCTGATCCGCCAAGAGACGAATCAGGGAAAACAATACATCTGTCTTGGTCTTGGGGTTCTTAGTTGTTTGTAAAGTTCTTTTCTTTTCTCTTCTCCAGGAAGGCGCTCATGCCTTCAATCTGGTCATGGGTGGCGAAGCAGCTTCCAAAAAGCTTCTCCTCAATCACCAGAGCAGCATCCATATCTACCTGCAAACCGTCATTAATGGCCTTCTTGCAGGCTCTTACAGCGATAGGAGCATTGGCAGCAATGGCCTTGGCCATCTTCTTGGCTGCGGGTAAAAGCTCTGCCTGGGGATATACGGCATTTACCAGACCGATACGATATGCTTCATCAGCCTTGATGGTCTTTGCAGTATAAATCAGCTGCTTTGCCATGCCAACTCCGATGATACGGGCCAGCCTCTGGGTTCCGCCAAAACCGGGGGTAATGCCAAGTCCCACCTCAGGCTGTCCAAACAGAGCATTGTCAGAGCAGATACGGATATCGCAGCTCATGGAAATCTCGCAGCCACCTCCCAGTGCAAAGCCATTGATGGCTGCAATCACTGGAACGGGGAAGGTTTCAAGTCTGCGGAAAATATCATTTCCCTTCTTTCCAAATGCCTCACCCTCAGCAGGACTTAACTTGCTCATCTCGCCGATATCAGCGCCGGCTACAAAGGACTTTTCTCCAGCACCCGTGAGAATCAGGGCTCTTACCTGTGCCGTGTCCACCTGGTCAAGGCAGGCATTTAAATCCTCCAATACAGCGGAATTCAATGCATTCAAAGCCTCCGGCTTATTAATGGTAATGATCCCTACAAATCCATCTTGTTCATAGTTTACGAAACTCATGCTAAACATCCTCCATTCCTATAAATGTGAAAGCGATAAACTTTGATAATATAATAACACGTATCTGCTCTATATAAAATACCCAAAATAATTTTTGGTAATATTTTACACTACGCCAAATCCTGCGAAGACAATAATCACAGCCACGGCAATAAGGGGAATAATCACAGTACACATACCAATGTCCATATAGGACTCCTTATGCTTCATGCCGGTGATGCCAAGCAGCGTAATAACTGCACCATTATGGGGCAATGTATCCATACCGCCGCAGGCAATCGAAGCCACTCTGTGCAGCACCTGAGGGTTGATTCCCTGGGCTTTGGCCATCTGTAAGAACTGCTCTCCCATGGTGGTTAAGGCAATGGAAAGACCGCCGGAGGCAGAGCCTGTCACACCTGCCAAAACCGAGCTGGATACTGCGGTTCCCACCAATGGATTGGAGGAAAGTCCTGCAATACCGGAGCTGATAATCCCAAAGGCGGTAAGGCCGGCAATTACATTTCCATATCCGGTTTCGGAGGCTGTGTTAAAAATAGCCAAAAAGGAGCCATTGGTTCCGGCTGTGATGGTGGCAACAACAGAATCAAACCTTCTGTAATTTAACACAATGGTCAGTACCACACCGATTACCAAAGCAATGATCAAAGACCAGTTTCCGATCACAGACTGCAGGGTGGTATTGTACTGTTCTTCCAAATAGGCAGCATTTGCATGGGGCAGTACCATTCTGGACAAAACAAAGTTAATGATCAGCACTGCAAGAATGGGCACAATTGCCAAAAAGAAGGGAGGAAGATCTGCTCTCTCTTCACCCACCTTAAAATGCTCGTCA
>CALISX010000356.1 GCA_938041725.1 uncultured Lachnoanaerobaculum sp. | reverse complement strand
TGCTTCCAATAAGTCTGCTGTTTCTTTACTCAATGCAATTGTCTTTGTTTCTGTCATAGTTGTGTAATATTTAATTTGTTTCTGTAACTTGTTGATTATCACCATGGAGCAAAAATGCTCCATGGCTATTTTGCTTTGAAAGCCTTATGCCTACAATTAGGAAATAGTATTATCTTTAGCAAATTTATCCTATTGATTTTTATAGTTTACAGGTATATAGTATTGTTAGTTAGGTTCGCCTAACTAACAATATCAAAGGAGTATGAATCGTATGAAGCAAAACGTGATTGTAAAACATTTTTTTCTGTCCTGTCTGCTGCTGTTTGCTCTAATGTTGGGAGGATGCGCCTCTGCTGCCGGCACACCCCAGGCCGAATCATCCCAGACGGCATCCCCCCAGACCAGCGGGGCAGCTTCTGAAAAAAAATATGTGGTGGTTACCACCTCCTTTTTGCAGGATATGGTGAAGGAAATTGCCGGGGACAGTGTAAATGTGGATCTGATTATCCCTGCCGGAGAAGATCCCCATTTGTATGTGGCCAGGCCTGAAGACTATGAAAAACTGGAAAAGGCGGATCTGGTTTTATACCATGGTCTGCATTTCGAAGGAAAAATGAGCGAAATCCTGGAAAAAATGGGAAAAGAAATCTCCCGCGGCTTTCCTGAAGACCGGTTAAATACCATGGAGGTACAGGGTTCCACAGTGGTGGATCCCCATTTCTGGTTTGATATTGATCTATATGAAAGAGCTACAAAAAACGCGGCAGAATACCTTTCTGAACTGCTGCCGGAAAACCAGGAGATGTATACTGCCAATCAAAAAACCTATGAAGAAAAGCTAAAGGAGCTGGATGCCTATGTGGCGGAGCAAATCTCCTCTATCCCAGAGGACAGCCGCTATTTGATCACCCCCCATGATGCCTTTCATTATTTTGCCAACCGGTACCATATTACAGTGATGGCCCCCCAGGGTGTAAGCACCGACAGCGAGGTTTCCGGTGCAGATATTCAAGAAACCATTGACTTCATTGTGGAGCATCACATCAAGGCGGTATTTGCCGAGTCCACCACAGATCCCTCCCGTATGGAAAAGCTGCGTCAAGGAGCTGCTGCCAAGGGACAGGATATTGTCATTGTGGGGGGAGAAGGCAATGAGCTGTTCTCTGATTCTTTGGCCCCTGCCGGTCAGCCTGGAGACAATTATATTGATATGGTAAAGCATAATGTAAATCTGATGGTAAAAAATTTAAAATAGGAGGAGGTATGCATACGAATATAGCGGTTCATGTGGAGGATCTTACCATGGCCTATGCCACGGCTCCGGTGATCTGGGATATTGACCTGGATATTGTGGAACATTCCATCACCGCCATTGTGGGTCCCAACGGGGCCGGTAAGTCCACATTGATCAAGGGCATTTTAAACCTGGTAAAGCCCCTTTCCGGCAGTGTTACCATTTTTAATATGCCCTACCAAAAGGTAAAAAAGGATGTGGCCTATATTCCTCAGTCCGGCAGCGTGAACTGGAATTTCCCCACCAATGTGCTGGATGTGGTGCTCATGGGACGCTATGTCCACCGCCGCCTCTTTCACGGGTACACAAAGGAGGACAAGGATCTGGCTCTGGGCGCTCTGAAGGCAGTCAAGATGCAGGACTTTCAAAACAGACATATTGCCCAGCTCTCCGGGGGCCAAAAACAAGGGGTGTTTTGGGCCCGGGCCATTGCCCAAAACGCCCGTATATACTTTATGGATGAGCCTTTGCAGGGGGTGGACAGCAAAACCGAGAAAATTATCATGGATATTCTCCACCGCTTCCAAAGAGAGGGAAAAACCATTGTGGTGGTGCATCATGATCTTTCCACCCTGCAAAAATATTTTACCCATGGGGTTTTAATCAATAAAAGACTGATTGCCTCCGGTACAGTGGAGGAGGCTTTCAGCAAGGAAAATCTTGCCCTGGCCTACGGGGGATAGGAGGTATATGCAGCTTAAAATTTTATCAGAATATTCCTTTTTGGTGATTGCCCTGGGCTGCAGCTGCTTAGCCTTTGCCACCGGCCTCATCGGCACCGTCAACATCCTTCGAAACCAGTCTTTAATCGGGGATGCCGTGGGGCATGCCTCCTTTCCAGGCATTGTATTCGCCTTTATTCTGGCAGGCAGAAGGGACAGTCTGTCTTTGATGGCAGGGGCTGTGGCAGCGGGACTGCTGGCCTTTTATTTGATCACAGTCAGCAGCCATGATGATAAAACCCATGGAGAAACTGCCATGGCGGTCATCCTCTCCGCTTTTTTCGGACTGGGCATGGCAGCCAAAAGCTTTATCCAGGGAAACCCCAATTTTACCAAAAATTCCCAGGCCGGCCTGGCCAATTATATCTTCGGCCAGGCAGCCTACATGCTGCGAGAAGATGTTGTACTGATTTTCATCATATCCCTGGTTTCTTTGCTTTTGTTTTTCCTGTTTTATCAGGAAATCAAAATCTTTGTTTTTGATCCGGCTTACAGCAAAAGCGTGGGAATCTCCCGGGGACTTTTGTCTGCTTTAATCATGATCATGACCATGTGTCTTATCGCTGCAGGATTAAAGGCGGTGGGAGCGATTTTAATCAGCAGTATGCTGATTGCACCGGGAGTCAGCGCCCTGCAGTGGAGTGAAAAATATTCTCATGTGCTGTGGATCTCCGGGCTGATCGGGGGCTTTAGCGCCCTTGGGGGCACCATCCTCAGCACCCTGGTGAAGGGCATGTCCACCGGTCCCTGTATTATTTTATTCATGTCGGCTGCGGCTCTGTTTTCTGTGTTTGCCTCTCCCAAGGGGATCCTGCACCGAAAAAGACAGCCAAAAAGAAAGGAGGGAAAATGAGAGAGGTTTTACTGGTTTTAATCATCACGGCTATGGCCTGTGCCATCCCCGGGGTATTTCTGGTTTTAAAGGGACTGTCTATGATAACCGACGCCATTTCCCACTCTGTGCTTTTGGGGATTGTGCTGGCCTTCTTTTTAACCGGAGACCTCCAAAGTCCTCTCCTCCTTGCAGGAGCCAGTATTTTCGGGGTATTAACCGGCGCCTGTATTGAATACCTTTCCTCTGCCGCAGGACTCAGCAAGGATTCCTCTGTGGGAATCGTCTTTCCCCTGTTCTTTTCCACCGGGGTAATTTTAATTTCGAAATTTGCCAGAAACGCCCACCTGGACATGGATATGGTACTGATGGGAGAGGTGATTTTGTCCCCCTTCCGCCGTTTTCAGCTGGGGCCCATCAATGTCCCCTACTCCTTTGCCCTGGAATTTCTGGTGCTGCTGGCGAATGTGATCTTCTTGCTTGTTTTTTTCCGGCAGTTAAAAATATCCACCTTTGATGAGGATTTTGCCAAAATGGCAGGGATAGCCTTGGTGCCCCTTTACTATGGTTTCATGGCCATGGTTTCTCTGACGGCGGTTTCCGCCTTTGACTCAGTGGGGGCCATGCTTTCCATTTCCTTTTTGATTGCACCGGCGGCCAGTGCCTGCCTTTTAACCAAGGATTTGAAGTCTGCCATTCTTCTCTCTTTGGTGTATGCCCTTATAAACAGCTGTGCCGGCTTTGCCCTGGCCCTGAGAATGAATATTTCCATATCGGGAACCTGTGCTGCCATGTCTGGACTGACCTTTTTAGGCACCCTTTTACTGTATCCCCAGGGGCTTTTGGGAAAGGCCCTGACCCGGATAAAAAACAAGGTAATGTTTGGCAGGGAGATGCTGATCTTCCACATGAAGCATCATGCTGCCAGTGAGAATCAAAGCATCGAAACCGGCTTTACCAGTATGCCCTACCATGTGGACTGGCAGGATCTGAAACTGCAGCTGTATCTGCGTCCCTTAATCAAAAAGGGATATGTTTTCAAAAATATCCCTGCTGGAAGATATGAGCTAACCAAAAAGGACTGAAGCTTTACTACCGTATAAAAATCAAGTACAGTTTATAAAACAATGATTGACAAGCGCCCCCTGGCATGGTAGACTACATAAGCTTGATTCAGCTGATGTGGCACAGGTGGTAGCGCACCTCATTGGTAGTGAGGAGGTCACGGGTCCGAGTCCCGTCATCAGCTCTGTTGTTTCAGCAAACCGTCGGTTTTCCGGCGGTTTTTTATTTTCAGATCAGGCCTGGTGATCACCGATCTGCCGGCTGCGCTCCAGGGCTGTTCCTCCCCACAATCCATCTTTTATTCCAGTATTAAATAGAACAAATATTCGATGCCTTTCTTTCTAATTATTCACAGAAATTCCAAAAAAATCATGAATTCATGACAGGAATAGGGGCGTTGGTGTATAATACTCCCAGGCAACATAAAGGGGCTTTGCCCTTATTACATTGGAAAAGGAAATTTATGAGCAGTAAGAATTACGGGAGAAACAGTACTAAGAAAAGACTGAACTCCTCTACTTCCAAAACAAAAAAATACGTAAACAAATTTATTTTCACCTTTGTAAAAACCCTGTTCCTATGCCTTTTGGTGGCTGTGATTTTAGCCGGAGCCGCAGGCGTGGGAATGATCAAGGGCATTATTGACAATGCCCCGGATGTGGATGTGGAAAGCATCGTTCCCCTGGGCTTTGCCACCACAGTCTATGATTCTGCAGGAAATGTAACCGATACTTTAGTGATGGCCGGTTCCAACCGGGAGGAGGCCACCTATGAGGAACTGCCCAAGGATCTGATCAATGCCTTTGTGGCCATTGAGGACTCCCGCTTCTGGCGGCATAAGGGCATTGATGCCAAGGCCATTATGCGGGCCGTAACAGGGGTGATTACAGGGAAATCCTCCAAAGGGGGAGGCTCCACCATTACCCAGCAGCTCATTAAAAACAATGTATTCAATGGGGGCAGAGAGTCCAGCTTCGGGGCCAAACTGGAACGAAAGTTCCAGGAGATGTACCTGGCGGTACAGCTGGAAAAAAAGCTGGATAAAGAAACCATTATTACCAATTATTTAAATACCATCAACCTGGGAAGCAATGCATTGGGGGTGAAGGTGGCTGCCAGAAGATATTTTGGCAAGGAGGTCTCGGAGCTGAATTTATCAGAATGTGCTGTGATAGCTGCCATCACCAAGGGGCCTACCAAGTATAATCCCATTACCGGGCAGGAAGCCAATGCAGGCCGGCGCCGTATCATCCTCCAGTATATGTTTGATCAGAAGTATATTTCCAAACAGCAGCAGGAGGAAGCCCTGGCAGATGATGTATATTCCAGGATCCAAACGGTAAATACCGCCAACCAGGGCAACACCAACACCTACAGCTACTTTACCGACGCCTTGATTGACCAGCTTACCGACAGCTTTGTAAATACCCTGGGATATTCCGAAACCCAGGCCCATAACATGATTTACAGCGGCGGCCTTTCCATCTATACCACCCAGGATCCGGCACTCCAGGCCATTGTGGATCAGGAGGTAAACGACCCTGCCAATTATTCCTCCACCAAGTACTCCGTCCAGTATCGTTTAACCATCAAGGAAAAGGACGGGACCACCAAAAACTATTCAGAAAAAAACCTCAATGTCTACCATAAGGATACCCTGCGGGATGCCTTTGACGGTTTGTATCCCAGTGAGGAAGCAGCCAAGGCGGATGTGGATGCCTATAAGGCTGCCCTGCTGCGGGAGGGAGATGAGATTTTAGGAGAAAACTTTAAAACCGTGCTGGAGCCCCAGGTTTCCTTTGTACTCATGGATCAAAAAACCGGAGCAGTAAAGGCCATCAATGGAGGACGGGGACCAAAAACCACCTCTCTTTCCCTAAACAGGGCCTCTCAAAGCACCCGGCAGCCAGGATCCACCTTTAAGGTGATTTCTGCCTTTGCCCCGGCCATTGACAGCTGCGGAGACACTCTGGGCAGCACGTATTATGATGCAGAATACACCATTGGAACCAAAACCTTCCAAAACTGGTATTCCAAACAGGGATATCTGGGCTGGTCCAGCATCCGGGACGGGATTATTTACTCCATGAATATTGTGGCTTTAAAGACCCTGATGGACACCGTGACCCCCCAGGTAGGAGTGGAATATGCCAAGAACTTCGGTATCACCACTTTGACAGATACAGACTACGGAGCCTCTCTGGCTCTGGGAGGTCTCACCAAGGGGGTAACCAATCTGGAGCTGACGGGAGCCTTTGCCACCATTGCCAATGGAGGAGTATATACCAAGCCTGTATTTTTTTCCAAGGTAATTGACCACAATGGAAAAACCATTATTGACAATACCGTGCCGGAAAGCCACCGGGTGATCAAGGATTCCACTGCCTTTTTGCTGACAGATGCCATGGCGGCCTCTATGAATACCAACAGAAAGTTTGCCAGAAGCGGCGTCAGTGTAAACTCCACCTCCACCAGAGCCCATTTAGACAATATGAGTGCTGCAGGCAAATCCGGAACCACCACCAACAATGTGGATATCTGGTTTGTAGGCTTTACCCCCTACTATACTGCAGGGGTATGGGCAGGATGTGATGACAACCAAAGTCTGTCCGACAATGGCGGCAGCAGTTTCCATAAGGATATTTGGAGAAAGATCATGAGCAGAGTTTCCGAGGGGCAGTCGGATCCCGGCTTTGTCAAGCCAAGTTCCATTGAATCTGCCCAGATCTGCAGAAAATCCGGCAAACTGGCCATTCCCGGAGTGTGCAACCATGACCCCAGGGGGGATGCCACCTATACAGAATACTTTGACAAGAACAATGTACCCACCGAGCTTTGCGACCACCATACCGCTGTAACGGTGTGCTCCCAGTCCGGTCAGCTGCCTACCAGCCGCTGCCCCAGCACCACCACCAAAATCACTCTGAATACAGGAGGACCAGGAACCACTGACGACAGCTATTTTGCCACCCCCACTACAAAATGCCATATCCATTCCGGAGAGCCGGCATCTTCAGAAACAGAGAGCGAAGAGGAAGAGCCTCCTGCTGTCACAGGCCCCAATGGAGGACCTGGGGTAAATCCTGGATTTTCCACAGAGGGACCGGGCTATCAAGGTACTGCCCCCCAGACAGTGGCGCCGGGAGCCAGGGCCCCCCAGACTCCTCCCACCACCAAAGCGCCTCCTGCCCAGCCAACTACAGCACCCACCACCAAGGCGCCCCAGAACCACCCCACTACGGCACCTGCCACCAAGGCGCCCCAGAACCACCCCACGGCACCCACCACCAAGGCGCCTCCCGCCCAGCCAACTACAGCACCTACCACCAAGGCGCCCACCCAGCCAACTACAGCACCTACCACCA
>CALISX010000355.1 GCA_938041725.1 uncultured Lachnoanaerobaculum sp. | reverse complement strand
GGTATCGGCTTGATAACCGTACACATAGTATGACCGGGTATAATCTCTTCCTGTCCGGGACGGCTGCAGGTGAAGAAAGAGATTTTGCCGTTGCCATCTCAGAAAAGCAGATGCTGAAGCACCGCTTTCATATCGGGGATGAGATCAGGGGGACAGCATGGACGAAAATGTACCCAAAACTGGAATATGCGGACTATTATCGCATTGGCGGTTTGAAGAAGCTGTCGGCAGCCCCGGATCCTGACGAGGAATCCAGAGAGCCCTGGATTGGAGAAGTGCCGGAACTGTCTGTTTATGACTGGCGTGGATGCCGTATGCTGGACAGCCGCTCCTGGAAAGGAAAATGCTTTACCTGCAAGTGGGCCTGCATGGCAAATGTTGCGATCGAGTATAACTGGGGTGTCAGCCAGAAGTTCCGTTTTGAGAGCTTTTGTTATGGCCCGAAGAACTGTAAGCGGTACAAGATGGGAAAGCCCAGGGCAGTTCCTTACAAAGATTGTGGTTCTGTTTACGACGAGGGCTGGCTGGATGACATCTGTACCGAGAATCGCGGCGATGAAGAGTGAGGAAAAGAGGCGGTCATTTTGGAATACCGGAATACGATAACATTGAAAGACGGCAGGCGCTGCATCCTGCGCAACGCCACGGAATGCGACGGAAAGGCTGTGCTGGATAATTTCATCTTGACGCATGAGCAGACGGATAATCTTCTTTCCTATCCGGATGAATCGGATATTACAGTGGAGCAGGAATCGGAGTTTCTGAAAAGCAAAACAGAGAACGACCGTGAGATTGAGATCCTTGCAGAGGTTGAAGGTTCTGTCGTCGGCCTTGCGGGCATTGATTCCATGGGGGAAAAATACAAAGTATGTCACCGTGCAGATTTCGGCATCAGCATTGATAAAGCCTACTGGGGACTCGGAATCGGGCGAGCCCTTCTGGGAGCCTGTGTCGAATGTGCCAGAAAAGCTGGTTATGAGCAGCTGGAATTAAATGTGGTGGCAGACAATTCCCGTGCAATAGGCATGTATAAAGCCGCTGGTTTTGTGGAATTTGGCAGG
>CALISX010000354.1 GCA_938041725.1 uncultured Lachnoanaerobaculum sp. | reverse complement strand
GCAGGGATAATGTCAATGGCGGGTACACAAAATACCACATCCGCCTCCTGGGTTGCCACCAGAGGCTTTAACTCCTCAATCAAGGCCTTGGCCTGGGAGGGAGTTTTGTTCATTTTCCAGTTTCCTGCAATAATTTTTCTTCTAGCCATATTCTTCTCTTTCCTTTACCGATTGTCTGCCGCTGCCACTCCGGGAAGCTCCTTGCCTTCTAAGAATTCCAAAGAGGCGCCGCCTCCTGTGGAAATATGGGTCATTTTATCTGCAAATCCCAGTCTCTTTACTGCATTCACAGAATCTCCGCCTCCCACCACTGTGGTGGCATCCTTTAACCTGGCCACTGCCTCGCAGATCTCCAGGGTTCCCTTGGCAAATTTTTCAAATTCAAATACACCCATGGGGCCGTTCCATACCACAGTTTTGGCATCCTTCAGAGCATCCTGGAACAAAGCAATGGTCTTTGGCCCAATGTCAAATCCGGACCAGCCCGGTTCAATACTGTCTACTACTTTGCTTTCGGTATCATTGGAAAATTCCTTGCCCTCCACATGGTCAATGGGAAGCAGCAGCTGTACATTCTTATCCTTTGCCTTTTGGATCATCTCCAAGGCATAGTCCAGCTTATCCTCTTCACAAAGGGAATTGCCGATCTCCTGCTTCTGAGCCTTGGCAAAGGTATAGGCCATACCGCCTCCAATGATCAGGGTGTTGACCTTATCCAAAAGGTTGTTGATCACATTGATTTTATCGGAAACCTTCGCACCGCCTAAAATAGCCACAAAGGGACGCACCGGATGCTCCACAGCCTGCCCCAGGAATTTGATCTCCTTTTCCATGAGATAACCCACCACATTTTCCTTGCAGTACTTGGTCACACCCACATTGGAGCAATGGGCTCTATGGGCCGTTCCAAAAGCATCGTCCACGAAAATATTATTATCACATAATGCAGCCAGCTCCTTGGCGTAGCCCTCCGCTGCCTCATCCTTACCATACTTGGTTTCTTCTCCCCGATAGCGGGTATTTTCCAGCAAAAGAACCTCTCCCTCCTTCAGGCCGGCAGCCAGCTCCCTGGTTTTTTCCCCGGTCACCTGGGGATCCGAAACAAATTTCACCTCGCATCCCAGTCTCTCCTTTAACGCCGGAGCCACAGGAGCCAGGCTTAACTCCGGCAGAGGCTCTCCCTTGGGTTTTCCCAAATGGGAGCAAAGGATCACCTTAGCCCCTCCCTTCAAAAGCTTTTGAATGGTGGGAATGGCACCGTCAATACGGTTATAGTTCTGAATCACCCCGTCCTTTAAAGGCACATTGAAATCGCAGCGTACCAATACCTTCTGGCCCTGGATATTTTTTAAATCGTCAACGGTCTTTTTATTTAACATACCTTCTCCTTTGTATCTCCCTGGAAAGTCGGAGCTGTCCAGGGCATTTTCCTAAAAAAACGGCCCGGTCCTTACCAGACCGGACCGTTTTGGTCTCAAAACATTCGTCTACTGAATTTCTGCAAAATACTTAATGGTTCTTACCATCTGAGAAGTATAGGAATTCTCATTGTCATACCATGCCACAACCTGCACCTGGTACAGATCTCCCTCAATGGGGGTAACCATGGTCTGGGTAGCATCAAATAAAGAACCATATTTCATACCGATTACATCGGAGGAAACGATCTCATCCTCAGTATAGCCAAAGGAGTCAGAAACCGCAGCCTTCATAGCGGCATTGATCTCTTCCTTGGTAACATTAGCCTTCTTTACCACAGCAGTAAGGATGGTGGTGGAACCAGTGGGAACGGGAACTCTCTGAGCAGAACCGATAAGTTTGCCGTTGAGATCCGGAATAACCAGTCCAATGGCCTTTGCAGCACCAGTGGAGTTGGGTACAATGTTGGCAGCGCCGGCTCTGGCTCTTCTTAAATCGCCCTTCCTATGGGGTCCGTCCAGAATCATCTGATCTCCTGTATAAGCATGGATGGTGCTCATAATACCGCTCTGGATGGGAGCATACTTATGCAAGGTATTGGCCATGGGAGCCAGGCAGTTGGTAGTACAGGAGGCGGCAGAAATAATGGTGTCTGCTGCAGTAAGAACCTTTTCATTTACACTGAATACCACTGTAGGCAGGTCATTGCCTGCGGGAGCAGAAATAACTACCTTCTTAGCCCCTGCATCAATATGGGCCTGGGATTTTGCCTTGGAGGTATAGAAACCAGTACACTCTAAAACCACATCCACCCCGATCTGTCCCCAGGGAAGCTTGGAAGCATCTGCCTCCTTATAGATGGTGATCTTCTTTCCGTCTACGACAATATTGTCCTCTCCTGCCTCTACGGTGTGTTTGCCCTCTCCCATACGTCCGGCAAATCCCCCCTGTGCAGTATCATATTTTAAAAGGTGGGCCAACATCTTCGGGTCGGTAAGATCGTTGATAGCCACCACTTCATATCCCTCAGCCTCAAACATCTGTCTG
>CALISX010000353.1 GCA_938041725.1 uncultured Lachnoanaerobaculum sp. | reverse complement strand
GAAGATAGCCTTCTCTCTGTTTAAGACGGAGTTCCTTCTTCTTTTCAGCAACATAGGCGGCTACGAGGCGATATGAGCAGTCATAATCATCTGCTTCGTCCTTAAGGCGCTCATGGACTCTTGTGGCAGTGTGACGCTGCTTGCGGGGGGCTTTCCTGTCCTCTGTGAGCCACTTGTCAATGAGCGGCTTGAACTGGTCAAGCTTTGAGAAGTGCTGTTCCTCATTAGGGCTGGGAGGTACTTCGTTAAAATCCTCCATGTCCACATACTTGCGGACGGTACGCCAGTCGAGTTTTTCCACTCCGGCGATTTCTGTTAGAGATTTGCCTTGTCCATAGTACAAATCTCTGATACGATGGATCTGATCCATTGATGTCATACTCCTTTCCTCCTTGTCGTATTAATTAGCAAAACACTTCAAGGATATAGAATTTTCAGTATGTCTGCAATGGATCTTTTTGTATCCGACTCGGGGGCTTCTGCATTTCTTGGCACCTCCCTTTCCTGGGATACAGCTGAGTTCTGCAATCACCTACAAAATGCAGCTGCAATCACCTACATTTTTACTTTGCAACAACCTACATTTTAGGTCTGCAACTTTCTACATTTTTATTTTACAATAAACACCCAGGCGTTATACCAAAATAGAAGTGAATGAATGTTTCATGGACTTCTTTATCATATCATTTCTTTTTGTTTTCTATAAGGTAATCCATTACAAAGGTTCCAACCAAGATGAGCAGGATCAGAAATATGGTCCACTGAAGGGCCAGACAACGCATCAAAATCTCTGTAGGATCCCCAGCTCCCTCATGGTTTAAATAGTAGAAGAAAGCTGTAATTTTGGGAGACTGTAACAAAGCAATCAGCAATAAAATGAATACGGGATATCTCCAAACATTTTTAAAAGCCATACTTATTTCCTTTCAACCTAGATAGACTGACGCTTTCAAGCATTTGTCTATCCAAAAAAGTTATGTTATACCTGCACTTTCCCTTCCTTGCGGGGAGAGCAGCAAAATGTTTTACGGCTTATGTCCGGGGCAAAATATAAGGGCATACCTGGGGATGCAAATCCATAAAGCGGTTAGCTCCTGGGAACAAGACAAGGTGAGATTCATACAGCCGAGTACCTGTCTGAGTGCAGCTCCCCAGGGACGCAAGTCCCTGAGGGAGCAAACGAGTTACGCAGGCTGTATAGAATCTCCCGAAGTCTTTTCCAGGAGCTGCGATAGGATTTGCACACCAGGATGCCCGAACCTTACTGGGGAGCCTGGGTCTGTGCCTCTCCCGAGGATTCACTGGGAGCCGCCCCTGTAGGAGCCTCGCCTTCTGAAGCCTGAGAAGGAGCCTGTGTCTGTCCTTCCGTGGCTGGCGCAGTAGTTTCTCCTGTAGACTGCTGCGGAGGAGCCTGGGTTTCTGAAGGAGGCTTGGTTTGATCTGTGTTGGCTGCCGGGGGAGCCTGGGCCTGTGCGGCGGCGGCAGCAGCGGCAGCAGCTTCAGCGGCCTGGCGCTCCTGTTCCCGAACTTTGTCAGCCATCAAAGGATCAGTGGGATCCCAGGTCTGCTCTCTGGGGATGGGCTTCATAATGGCGTCCTTCTCCACAGGTCCTTTATTCAGGGGATCCTCAAAAATGGTGATTTTGGTACCCATAGGGCAGTTGGAATAAATCCATGCTGCATCTCCTGAAAGGAAGCGGATGCAGCCGCCGGAAATGGCATCATCCATATGGTTGTAGGTGCTGGAGTCCAGGTTGTTGGAAGAAGCCTTTCCAAAATAAATAATGGAGTGCATCAAAAATCCGTCCTTAAACCGGGACAGGAACTGACAGTAAATGTCGTCATGCATGAATTTCCAGCGGTACTTGGCATAGGTTTTAAAGGTACCGATGGGAGTATCCGGGCCATTGGTGGTCATAAAGGTTTTAAAGGGAATGATATAACCATTGGCACCGTCCGCTGCCATAACATACATGGTTTTGGTGGACTTGTTGTACTTTAGCTCATATTTTCCCTGGAGTCCCATAATGGGTTCCAAATCTTTTACCACACTGCCGTCTTCTGCCAGGTAGTACTTGTATCCGTCAATATACTGCCAGCCGGTAAGAAGCTGTCCGTCTTTAAAATAGTACTGCTTGTTGTCATAAAATCCCCAGCCGGTATAAGGCGCAGTAGAGGCATAGGCAACCCGACCGGAGGCATCCAGATAGGTGCCCTCATAGGAGGGAGCCTCCATTAAAACATCGGTTTTTCCCGGGAAGGCCAGATCCTTATCCCACAGCACTGCCTTCAGGGCCACAATGTAGCTGCCTGTTCCTATGGTGCCCATGGTCTGTCGGTGCCGACAGTACCGAGAGTCTGACCGTTCTTTGCCCAGTCAAGTACGGTACCGTCACTTAGAACAGCCTTATAGTATAAATCCTTCATAACACCGGTGTAGCCCTTTACCCGGATCTGCACTGCCTGAACCTTGTTGTCCGGATCAGAATTGGCAGGAACCTCGGCAGAGTTGTACCAGGGGGTCCATCCGGTTTTTGTGTTATAGGTTCTAAAATAATACCTGGCAATACCAGTGTGATTCATATAAAGCTTTTGAAAGCCGTTTTTACTGAAAGCATGGGTGCGAACATTGGTTTCCGATCCGCTGACTTCCTGGTTGGCATTGTTCCAAAAACCGTAGTGGGCCATGGACACCTCTCCTAAAATCGGATCGGGAAGATTGCGCACCTCTCCCAGTTCATCCAATCCAGCTGCAGCCACCACTGCTTCCAGATTGACATTGGGATCCCCGTTGACATTGGTGATCACGGAGGGGATGTTGTCTTTTTTGACAATCTCTCCGTTTACGGTGGGTGTTTTATTTTCACCCTCTGCAAAAACAGTCTGCACCCCTGAAAATAACAGGGACATGGTAAGTGCAATGGCTGCAGCTGCAATTCTTTTTGAATGCATATTTTCCTCCTGTATTAGTCCTTTTTAGAACACAATTCCCCCCAAAAATAAGAAAAAATTTCACCTGCCTTTGATGGTGCTGTATCAGCGGGAAATTTCTCCTTACCATCACTGATTGTAGCATATAACCCCGGCTTATACAATAAAGATGGAGATTTCTCCTACAATATATTGTTATGGGAAAGGCAGATACCACTAGATGGATTATAAAGATGGAAAATTTATAGGGGGAGGATTTTTTTATAGATGAAAAAAAGAGGGAGTAAATCAGCAAAGGAAGGAATAAAATTTTCAAAAAAATATGAAGCAAATGACGGGTGGTAAAAACTTCACTTTATTTGTAAAGTTAATGAAGAAATCCATGGTAAGCCTGCATAGTTTCCAAAAGGAGCAACCAGGTGGGAAGTGTTTAAACTGCCTATAGTTTTGAATGTAAAATCAAAATGATTGAAATATATTGAAAGTTTTTTTCAAAAATAGTAGAATGGCATTCAGAGGGAGGCAATTATGAATGGAAGAATTAAGCAGCTGCAA
>CALISX010000352.1 GCA_938041725.1 uncultured Lachnoanaerobaculum sp. | reverse complement strand
CGAAAGGAGTGGATATCATGTGTAAAATAATGGAAGATCTTAGAGAAGAATCTATACAAAGAGGATTTGAAAAAGGCCTGGAACAAGGTCTGGAACAAGGTCTTGTGCAAGCCAGAATTGAAAATATCAAAAGCATTATGGATAGTTTGCAGTATACTGCGCAGCAGGCTATGGATCTTTTAAAAATTCCGGTGAAAGACCGCTCCCAGTATATGGAAAGATTATAGTCCAGGCTTTTTCCCAAATAAAAAGCCTAGAGAGTCGGGAGGTGATGCCTATGACAGAGCAGGAACTGCAAAGACAGCGGGACCATGAAGAAGATTTAATTCGCCTTCGCGGCTTCCGCCCCATAGATGATACATTCATGAGAGTGCTTTTTCGGGACAATCTGCCCTTGGCGGAGTATGTGCTAAGGCTGCTTACGGGGAAGCCAGATCTCAGATTGACAAAAGAAGAAACCCAAAAGGATCTTGTACGGCTTGTGGGGGCAAGAGGGTTGTGTTTGGACGTGCATGGGGTGGATGCGCAAAACCGGGAGTATGATCTGGAGGTACAGCGAGCGGATGGAGGTGCCCGTCCGGAACGGGCAAGATATCATGCCAGTGCACTGGATGTGGAAAATCTGAATGCGGGGCAGCAGTTTGAGGAACTACCCACCACCTATATCATTTTTATTACAGAAAATGATATATGGGGTGCCGGGCAAGCACTGTACCCAATTGGCCATATCAATATGGTGACAGGAGAGCCATTTGAAGACAGACAGCACATTTTATATGCTAATGCAAGCTATAAGGGAGAGGGGCCTTTGGGTCAATTGATGCATGACTTTTTATGTTCTGATCCAGATGCTATGTTAACGCCTGCTTTAGCAGAAAAAACTCGTTTCTTGAAAAGTGATCCGAAAGGAGTGGATATCATGTGTAAAATAATGGAAGATCTTAGAGAAGAATCTATACAAAGAGGATTTGAAAAAGGCCTGGAACAAGGTCTGGAACAAGGTCTTGTGCAAGCCAGAATTGAAAATATCAAAAGCATTATGGATAGTTTGCAGTATACTGCGCAGCAGGCTATGGATCTTTTAAAAATTCCGGTGAAAGACCGCTCCCAGTATATGGAAAGATTATAGTCCAGGCTTTTTCCCAAATAAAAAGCCTGGAGAGTGGGGAAAATAAATTCTATAGTTTGGCCGCCAAGACAGGCGGCTTTTTTATGGGAGAAGGGGGCTTTCTTGACATGCCGGCCTATATTTTTAGACAATAATCCCTATGCCGGGGGAATTGGCACTGCCATAGATATCAGTTCATGTGTAAAGGGGGTGTGGGCCATGCTCTATTTGGACAGCCTTTGTGAAAATTTCATCACCCCGGATACAGAATTGGTGCCATCCGGAATACGAATACTTTGGAGTGGCTGGGGGCTGCCCCTGTTTTTGACAATGGATCATCCCTTTGGTTTGATAAGCCTGGGGGGATGATTGGCGCTGCAAACAGAGCAGTCTGCAAGCCCTTTAAGAACAGCCATGAGGAGCAGATTCGGCTGGTATCCTCTTTTGACTGGCTGGATCTGACAGCACTGGATGGCATAGAAGAGGAATGGAGGGAACTGACAAAGGATTCTCTTTTTGTGGACGAGGTTCGTACACAGGCTCTGGAATGGGAGGGATAACCGGCTGAAAAAGCCGGTTTTGTTACTGTACACGGGTAGGCTTGCCTTCTATCTATTAATCCGTTAAACTTATGGA
>CALISX010000351.1 GCA_938041725.1 uncultured Lachnoanaerobaculum sp. | reverse complement strand
ACGGCAGAGTTTATTGATCATTCCTCTGGATATTTTCAGTTTTCCACCGGTAAGAGATCAACAGTTAAGAGGGCATCAGCAGCAGGAGCAAAACCAGATGGAGGGGGTAGAAGATATAAAATACCCATTTTAATTTTTGGTTTCCGATGTTTCCCCGGTAAAACAACAGCAGGATAATGGCAATGATATAGGACAGGGCATGGGCGTCTTGGTATAACGATGCAATGGTCGTATGCCAAAAGGAGTTTAAGTCCGGATACTCTCCGTAAATGATGTACTGCAGAGGCCGGGTGAAAAGCTCTAATGTGCCGATTCCCACACATAAAATCACAACCCCCGCCCGCTGATATCTTGGATTTCCATAAAAGTAATCAAAAATCATCATAAATACCAGGAAGGGGAATCCCAGTCCCACTAATAGGGAGATCAAGATCAGAAGGGGAAATACCAAGGCCTTCACCCAGACCTTGGCTTCGGATCTTCTGAGATGGATGGCTGACAGTCCTAAAATAATCCCAAAAACCTCCGGGATATGGTAAAGCTTTGGATTGTGCATGGCCAAAAGAAAGGGAATGCAGCTCACCGCTCCCAGAATCAGAAGCTCCAGCAGGAATTGGGGCAGGCTTTTTGTGTGGTGATAGATTTCCACAGCGGCAAAGGCCATGAGGGGAAGGAAGATTCCGTTTACTGCCAATAGGATATAGGGGAAATCATAGAAGGATATTTCATGCAGGGAGCCGTACCGGATTCCCCCGTGATAGGCCAGCAGGGAAAGCATGGCAATCAGCATGAGAATATTCAGGGACAGTCCTTTTTTAGAGGAGGAATCTTTCACAAGTTCCATGGTTTTCTCCTTAGAAGACATAGCAAACGACAAATAAAACTGTCGTTTGCTTTATTTTGCAAAAAAATGTGCCTCCATGGGATACTTCAATGAGGAGTATGGAGGCTTCTGTCATATCCTATTATAAAGAGGCCTATAGTCCCTGTCAACTGGAAGGGAAAAAGCGGATTGTTCTTCCCTATCTGCTTAAATAGTGGTAAACTAAGGTAAAAGAAAATCAAAAGGGTTGAGAAAATGGGCAAAATTACAGGGGATTGGGAAAGAGCTTTGCAGGAGGAGTTCCATAAGGACTATTACAGGGAGCTTTTTTATTTTGTAAAAAAAGAATATGAATCCGCTATAGTATATCCTCCAGCAGATCAGGTTTTTGCTGCATTGCATTTGACCCCTTTGCATCAGGTGCGGGTGGTGATTTTGGGGCAGGATCCCTATCATGGGGAAAACCAGGCCCATGGGCTGTCCTTTTCTGTTCCCGCCTCCCAAAGGAAAATTCCTCCTTCGTTGCAGAACATTTTTAAGGAGCTTCGGGAGGATCTGGGACTGTCCATACCCCATCACGGGAATTTGGAAAAATGGGCAAAACAAGGGGTGCTTTTGCTCAATACCGTCCTTACAGTGCGGGCTCATGCGGCCTTTTCCCATCGGGGAAGGGGCTGGGAGCTGTTTACAGATGCCATGATTCGGGCTTTGAACAAGGAAGAAAGGCCCATTGTTTTTATGCTTTGGGGAGGTCCGGCCAAGGCCAAGGCTGCCATGCTGGACAATCCCGCCCATTTGGTGCTGCAGGCGGCCCATCCCAGTCCCTTGTCCGCCCGCGGGGGGTTTTTTGGCTGCAGGCATTTTTCCAAGGCCAATG
>CALISX010000350.1 GCA_938041725.1 uncultured Lachnoanaerobaculum sp. | reverse complement strand
TACCTGATTTAATTCCTCCGGATCCGTGGTATTTAAGGAAAATCCCAGCATCTTTTCCCCCACCATAAAGGCATCCCGCACAGAATCCTGCATCAAAATATTTCCCTCATACCGAGGATCCCACAGATCCTCCCAGCTTTCAGGGGCTTCCTGCACCATGGAGGTATTGTACAAAATCCCCACGGTGCCCCAGTTGTAGGGCACACAGTATTTGTTTTCCGGATCAAAGGACTTGGCCATTTCCATATATTTGGCGCCAATATTTTTTATATTGGGCACATTCTTAAAATCAATCTCTGCCAGAAGACCGTTTTTTGCCATTTTTTCCACCATATAGTCCGAGGGGCAAACCACATCGCATTCCCTGGCCCCGGCTTCAATGATGGGATACATCTCCTCATTGGTCTCAAAGGTATCATAGATCACCTTGATGCCGGTTTCCTTGGTAAACTGATCAATCACATCCTCGTCAATATATTCCCCCCAGTTGTATACATACAGCACATTGTCATTATTTTTGGCGCTGCCGCCGCAGGCACTCAGGGCCAAAACCCCCAGGGCTCCTGCAATTAAAACTCCTCTTTTCATTGTCTTCTCCTCAAACTTTTTTCCCTGCTTCGCCAAAAAGGCTGCTACTTTTTTGGTTTGTTCTTTGGGGCGCAAAATTTGCCACCAGCAAAAGAAACAAAACCGCTCCAAAAATAATGGTGGAAAGGGCATACATACTGGGCTTGATGCCCTTTCGCACCTCTGAATAGATCAAGGTGGAAAGGGTATTCATTCCCGCCCCCTTGGTAAAGTGGGTAATAATAAAATCGTCCAATGACATGGTGAATGCCAGTAAAAATCCAGATAACACCCCGGGTAATATATCCGGGAATATCACCTTAAAGAAAGCCCGCAAAGGAGTGGCTCCCAAATCCAGGGCCGCCTCATAGGTGTATTTTGACGTCTGCTTCAGCTTTGGCATAACACTTAAAATCACATAGGGAATATTAAAGGTTATATGGCTGATCAAAATGGTGTGAAATCCCAGGCTGATGCCAAAGGCCAAAAAAGCCAGCATCAAGGATATTCCCGTGACAATATCCGCATTGAGCATGGGAATATTGTTCACTCCCATGACAATGGTTTTGGGAAAACGGCGCAGTTCATGGATGCCGATGCCCGCCACAGTGCCGATCACCGTGGCAATCAGAGCAGACAAAAAAGCAATCAAAAGGGTGTTGCGGAAGGCAGATAAAATCTGGGCGCTGGTAAACAGATCCTGATACCAGTCCAGGGTAAAGCCCCCCCATCTGGCCCTGGATTTACTGGAATTAAAGCTTAGCACCACCAAAGTAAATATAGGGGCGTATAAAAAAATCATAATCAATACCAGGTAAAAGTTCCCTGCAATAGAGCGGATCCTGGCTGTGGATATCCCTTTCAAAAGGCTGTGCCCTCCCCTTTTTTATCATATTTGGCAATGGCTGCCATACTGATGAGAATAAAAATCATCATAACAAGGGACAAACCGGAACCAAGCCGCCAGTTGCTTCCCTTGGTAAACTCCTGCTCTATTACATTTCCTATCAAAAGCACCTTGCTTCCGCCAAGGATATTGCTGATAACAAATGTTGTCAGTGCCGGCACAAATACCATAGTTATGCCGCTTACTATACCCGGTATGCTCAGCGGCAGAAGTATATGGAAAAAGGTCTGCCTGCGACTTGCTCCAAGATCCCTTGCCGCATTTACTACATTGTCGTCTATCTTTACAAGAACATTATATATCGGCAGAACCATAAATGGAAGAAAATTATAAACCATTCCCAATATTATAGCATAATTTGTATTTATAACAGCTATACCCGGAAGATTAAATAATGAAAGTATACCGTTTATAACCCCGTTTTTTTCAAGCAGAGTCTGCCATGCAAGTGTCCTAAGCAGAAAGTTCATCCACATAGGCAGTACAAATATAAATACTATAAATCTTCCGGCTCCCGCACCTCGTTTTTTTAAAATAAGTGCAAGCGGATAGGCAAGCAAAAGACATATAAGTGTACTTATTAATGAAAGCAGCAATGAAAGTATAAGTGCCTTCATGTGCTCATATGTTCCCATTGAAGTTATATTTTCAAATGTGAGTACACCGTTTTTGTCGGTAATTCCATATATAACTATAAGTATAAGAGGCACCACCGTAAATCCGAGTATCCAAAAGACATACGGAAAAACCA
>CALISX010000349.1 GCA_938041725.1 uncultured Lachnoanaerobaculum sp. | reverse complement strand
TCTTATACTGGGAACCCTTTACAGAGCTTTCCTTAAACTTGGCAATTACCTCCGGCTTCTCCGGCAAGGTATAGGTATAGTCAAAGAATCTCTGACGGTCTGCGTTGGCTGGCATATTCTCCATAACCAAAGCCTTCTGTCCCTTCTTGCCGGGACATACATTGGCACAGGAGCCGCATCCGGTACAGTCCATAGCGGAAACACTAATGGTAAACTTATAAGCAGGCATACCTGTCATAGGCAGAACATCCATGCCCTGGGGTGCCTTGCTGGCCTCCTCTTCTGTAAGGGCAATGGTACGGATAACCGCATGGGGACATACATAGGAGCAGAAGCCGCACTGGATACAGTTGTCCGGATTCCAGATCGGCATATTTACTGCAATACCTCTCTTCTCATAGGCAGAGGTTCCGCTGGGGGTAGTTCCATCCACATAGTCTACAAAGGCGGATACAGGAAGACTGTTTCCCTCCTGGGCGCTGACAGAAGTCTGCACATTGTTTACGAAGTCAATGGCATCCTGACGTCCATGGGTAACCTTCTGATAATCCAGTCCCTCATCCTGGCAGTCAGCCCAGGAAGCAGGCACATCCACCTTCACCACATTGTTGGCGCCGGCTTCAATGGCAGCCCAGTTTTTCTTTACCACATCCTCGCCCTTGCGTCCATAGGTCTTTTCTGCTGCATCCTTCATCAGCTGAATAGCCTTCTCCTCAGGAATGATCTTAGCCAGCTTAAAGAAGGCGGACTGCAAAATGGTGTTGATCCTTGTGGGACCCATACCAGTCTCAACACCGATCTTTACACCGTCAATGATGTACAGGCTGATGTTGTGATCTGCAATATATTTCTTTACCTGTCCCGGAAGATGAACATCCAGCTCCTGGGGCGTCCAGGCACAGTTAAGCAGGAAGGTTCCGCCGTCCACCAGCTCCTGCACCATGTTGTACTTGCGCACATAGGCGGGGTTGTGACAGGCCACAAAGTTGGCTCTGTGAATCAGATAGGTGGATTTAATGGGCTTATGACCAAAGCGCAAATGGCTCATGGTGATACCGCCGGACTTCTTTGAATCATAATCAAAGTAGGCCTGGGCATACATATCGGTATTATCTCCGATGATCTTAATGGAGTTTTTGTTGGCGCCTACGGTACCGTCAGCTCCCAGTCCCCAGAACTTACAGTTGATGGTTCCCTCCGGGGTGGTAACCAGGCTGGGTCCCTGCTCTAAAGACAAATGGGTCACATCATCCACAATACCAATGGTGAAGCGCTTCTTGGAATCGTTGTGGAAGGTAGCCACGATCTGGCTGGGGGTGGTGTCCTTGGAACCAAGGCCATAGCGTCCGCTCATCACAGGAATATCCTTGAACTTGGTCTCTCTCAAAGCAGCCACCACATCAAGCCACAGGGGCTCTCCTAAGGATCCGGGCTCCTTGGTTCTGTCTAATACTTCAATTCTCTTTACACTGTCGGGAATGGCCTTTAACAGAGCTGCTGCATCAAAGGGTCTGTACAGACGAACCTTTACAACACCCACCTTCTCACCCTTGGCTCTTAAATAGTCAACAGTTTCTTCAATGGTCTCGTTAACAGAGCCCATGGCAATGATGATGGTTTCTGCATCGGGATCACCATAGTAGTTAAAGAGCTTATAGTCGGTGCCGATCTTCTCATTCACCTTGTCCATATACTCCTGCACAATGGCGGGAAGAGCATCATAATAGGGGTTGCAGGCCTCTCTGGTCTGGAAGAAGATGTCAGGGTTCTGGGCAGATCCTCTCTCCACAGGACGAGTGGGGCTCAAGGCGTTCTTACGGAAGGCATTGATGGTATCCATATCTGCCATATCCTTCAGATCCTCATAATCCCAGGTTTCGATCTTCTGGATCTCATGGGAGGTTCTAAATCCGTCAAAGAAATTGATAAAGGGAACCTTACCTTTTAAAGCTGCCAAATGGGATACCGGAGTAAGATCCATTACTTCCTGTACAGAAGAACAGCAAAGCATGGCAGCGCCGGTTTGGCGGCAGGCATATACGTCAGAGTGATCGCCAAAAATGCTCAAAGCGTGGCTGGCAATGGCACGGGCCGATACATTAAATACACCCGGCAGCTGCTCACCAGCAATCTTATACAGGTTGGGAATCATCAAAAGAAGTCCCTGAGATGCGGTATAGGTGGTGGTTAAGGCACCGGCACTTAAAGAGCCGTGTACAGCACCGGCAGCACCGGCCTCGGACTGCATCTCTGTAACCTGAACAGTCTGTCCAAAAATATTCTTTCTTCCTTCTGTAGCCCACTCATCGGTGTGCTCGGCCATTACTGAAGATGGCGTGATCGGGTAGATTGCAGCAACATCGGTAAAAGCATACGATGCATGAGCGGCTGCCTGATTCCCATCCATGGTCTTCATTTTTCTCTTTGCCATTAAATTCCTCCTACGAAAACCTGTTTCACTTGTATCGTGAAGCCTTAATTACTTCTAATTATATTATAGCGATTTCTCTTATAAATGCAAACAATTCTCACCCACAGCCATGTACTATTCGAGATACAATTTCAATATGTTCTGCCATTTGAACAATATTCGTATACAAAGAATATTACAAACAATGCCCTTTTTCTCCTTTAGAAAAGGCTCCTTCTTACAAAAAGTATGTTAAGCCCTAAAACCTGGCTGTATTTCATGGAAATACTACAGTTTTGGATCTTTTTAAAACAGAAAAAAACCATGCCGACGGATCGGCACCGCCATAGATATAGGCCTGTGTCTCACTTTGCTGCAACGCAGCCTGCATGCTGCTGACAGGGATTCCCAGCCCGGGCTAAGACCCTACTGGGTCATACCCGGACCGATTTCCTGATGTGTGGTCTGGGAAGGGACTTCTGAAGAAGTTTCCCGGGGCTCCACCTGTATCTCCCGGCTGCTTTCTGCCTGGGAGGAGACAGGCTCCGTAGTCTTGCTTTCCTCCAAGGTGCTTTCCTTTGTATTCTCCTGGGTGTTTTCCCCGGCACTGTCCCTGGTTTCCCTGTTTTCAGAACCTGTTTCCTGGGTTTCTGTGCTTTGGGAAGGGGCCTGAGAGGAGGCTTCCCCTGTGCTTTCCGTCGTTTTGGCTGTGCTTTGGGCTGCAGAAGTCTTTGTATCTGTTCCGGCGCCCCCTGAATTTCTTTTAATGGCAGCAGGCTTTCCCTTATAAATAGAATTATGGAAAAACTCATCCCGGATCACAGTTCCCTCCTTTTTTACCACATAATTGGTCACCCAGCGGCTGCCGGGCACAGCGGCTCTCACCACCACCTCCCTCCCCTTTCTTAAAGAAGAATCCTCAATATATTCCGGCTGGGGCGGGTCAGTCTGAGCTGTTTTTTGAGAGGTCATGGAAATGCTGACTCCTTCCTCCAGTATGGGAATCCCGATAATGGAGCAGGTCAGGGTTTGATCTGTAAACACCGCCCGAATGGCAATGGCCGTATGGGAGGTATTCACAAATTTCATATCCGGCCCGGCATAGCCGTCATAGCTTACCATGGCATCCTCCCCCGGGGTAACATAGCTGGGCTCAAAGGAATGGGCATGGCGCTCTGTGGTGGCAAGACCGGAAAAAATCACAGCATTATACAGAGTGGAGGATACCTGGCAAACCCCTCCCCCAGGCTCCTCCGCCAGCACACCGTTTACATAGGCCCCCGCCGGGCGGTATCCCTTTTCCGGGGTTCGGTTTCCAGTGGTATTGTTAAAGGAAAATTCCTCTCCAGGCTGTAAAATCAAGCCATCCAAAGCCTGGGCCGCAATCTGAATGTTGGTATTCCGATCCTGGTTGGCAGTGGTTTTTGTGGTGAAAGTGCCAATCACCTTATTCTTTGCCTTGGCCTCCTCCTCTGTAACCTCCGGCACCACCTCTTTGCTGTTTACCTCAATCCTGGCTTCATAATCCCTGCGCTCTAAGGCCCCTCTGGCTTCCTGACTGAATGCCAGGGCATCAATCTCCTGTCCCGGCACCTCCCTGGTATAGGTGAAGGTATTGCTTTCTTTGTCAAATCCGGAAATCGATCCGTTTTGGGGAGGAATATTCCATTTTTCCTTTATCTTGGAAATCTCCCCATCCATACCCTTGTTTAAACGGCTGGTATCAAAGGCGTAGCTGGCCTGTGCCTCCTTTACATTCCCGTAAATCTCCTCTAAAATCCTGTCCGTTTCCGGTTCCAGAAGATTGTCCAAGGGGTAGATCTCTTCCTGTCCTTGAAGCTTTGCCTCCATTTTCCATGGATATTTGGTTAAAACCGCTTCTTTTGCCTCCTCCTTGGTCATTCCCTTGATATCCACTCCCTCCACCAGGATGGTTTTTTTAGGCCTTGGCAGCCCATCCTTGGCATTGGTGAAAAAGCTGTTTTGAATGGCTCCTGCCAGTCCCCTGCCTCCCAAAAACAAAAGCCATACGGCCAGTGCCAAAATACTAAGAAAAAACAGTCCCCGAAACAAAGGGGTAATTGTAAATCTTGTTTTTTTGCCCCCCCTTCTTTGGGCCAGAGAGCGTTCCCTGGCAGCCCGGGTTCTGGTAATGAATGCTCCCCCATTCCCCTTTCTTTTTACGCCGCTTTTTCTTTTTTTCCTTCTGTCCTTCATTCCGTCCCCCAAGTTCTTTATCGTTTCTTCAGTATAGCACAGGAAAGGATGCCTGGTAAATTCCATCCCCCGCATTTCCTATTGCATCTTCCCCCGTTTCCCCCTACAATGGAAATAACCCGCAGGCCATCATTCACAAGGAGGAACCATGCAATCCTGCCGCTATATCATTGATCTCCATGTCCACTCCACTGCCTCCGACGGCTCCCTTTCTCCCGCCCAGGTGGCGGAGCTGGGAAAAGCAAAAAATCTCTCTGCCATTGCCCTGACAGACCATGATACCATGGCCGGGGTGGCAGAATGTCAAAAAAGAGGGGAAGAAATCGGACTGGAGGTGATTCCTGGGGTGGAAATGAGCTGTGTCTACCGGGAGCAGGAAATCCACATCCTGGGGTATCTCCTTCCCCCTGGGTTTCCCAAAAATACCTTTTTGCGTGCCCAGGAGATCTTTTCTGATTTGGCGTATTTTGCCAGAGAAAGAGAAAATAGAAATGCAGAAATTCTAAGACGCTTTGAAAGGGACGGCATCCACATTTCCAGAGAGGATTTACTGGAGGGCTCCGCCCCCAACACCCAGATTACCAGAGCCCATTTTGCCAAGGCCCTTGTAAAAATGGGACTGGTCAAGGAAAGAAAGGAAGCCTTTGAATACTATTTGGTATATGGGGGAACCTATATTCCTGTAAAAACCGTCACCATAGAAAAAACCATGGATTTTTTCAAAAAGCATGGCTTCTTCATTTCCCTGGCCCATCCTCTCCAGTACGGATTCCCCCAGGAAGAACTGGAGGAGCTTTTGGGCCTGTTAAAGGAAATGGGAATGCAGGGCATGGAAACCTATTATTCCGCCTATGATGAGGCCCAAACCGCTTTTCTTTTGGATCTTTCCAGAAAATATTCTCTCATCAAAACCGGAGGCAGCGATTTCCATGGTGTAAACAAACCGGGACTGGAGCTGGGGACAGGCTATGGCGGCCTTAAGGTTCCCGGTCTTTGCCTGGAGGAAATGAAAAAGGGGATATGATCTGCTCCAGCGGATCCTATCCCCTTTTAACCAGTCTGCCATCCCCTCAGGGGCTCCAAAGAAAAGCCCCTGCCCTTCTTAACTCTTTGAGTAGGCATTTTTGATAATGGCCGTTTTATCTAAAGTTTTTTTTTGCTTCTTTCCACCACATTGTCTGCACTCTTATAAATGCAGGATTTCTTCACACAGCCCCGTACACAGGACAGGGGGTACACCATGGCGTTCTTTCCGATAATGGTACCGGGATTTAACACGGTGCTGCAGCCAATCTCCGCCTCATCTCCCACCATGGCCCCGAATTTGCGCAGACCTGTCTCAAACTCCCCGTCATCCAAATGCAAAACCACATCAGATTTGTCGCTTTTTAAATTAGAGGTGATCACCCCGGCACCCAAATGGGACTTATGACCAATCACCGAATCCCCCACATAGCTGAAATGGGGAACCTGGGCCCCATTAAACAAAATAGCAGACTTAAACTCACAGGAATTTCCTGCCACAACCCCCTCTCCAACAATAACATTTCCCCTGAAATATGCACCGTTTCGGATGCTGGCTCCCTTTTGGATGAGCAAAGGTCCCCCCATACATACGGTGGGCATAACCTTTACAGAACGGTGTACCCAAATATTCTTTCCGATCCTCTGATACTCCAGCTCAGACAGGGAAGCCCCCAGCTCCTCAATAAAATTTCCCAGCTCCTTGAATACCTCCCAGGGATAGGTGTATTTTTCAAAAAGAGGCTGTGCAATCGTTTCAGTCAGGTCAAAAAGCTTTTTTGTTTTGACATCTATTTTCTTCATAATCATCCTTTCATCCATAGGCCAGGGCCACTGCAGCAAAGCGGTCCTTCAGCATATATTGATTATTTAATCTTTTCACATTTTCACAGCGGATCCCTACAAAATGATCCAGCTTCTCCATATACTGGTCTGCAGTAATCTCCCCTGCTGCCACCATGGTCAGTCCCTTTTCCCAGCTGGCGGTAAGCTCCGGATTCAAAAGCTGCTTCAGCGAAGCATCCACCACCTCATACACCGTTTCCCCAAAAAGGGTGGGAGTAATGATCTGGGTCTTTTTGTTCAGAGCAAGATAACGGATGGTGAAAAGCTTTTTTAAAATCTCCGCCCGGGTGGCAGAGGTTCCAATGCCGCTGCCCTTCATATGGCTCCGAAGCTCCTCATCCTCAATGAGCTGTCCCGCATTTTCCATGGCCAGAATCATGGAGCCGGAGGTATAGCGCTTGGGAGGAGAGGTTTCTCCCTCCTTAATCTCCAGCTTTGCCAGTGCCAAAGCATCCCCTTTTTTCAGCTGATCCAGCCGGGCAAAAAAACCAGGATCCAAGGCCACCTCCTCTGAGCCCTTCTCCCGGGTACCCTGCACTGCCAGGTATCCCGGATCCTTCAGTCGTTTAAAATTTGCAGCAAAGGTTTCCCCCTGTATCTTTACCAGAATCTGGTATTTCACATACCTGGCAGGAGGATAAAAAATCCCCAAAAACCGCCTGCAAATCAGCTCATATACCGCCCTGGATCTTTCCTCCAGGTGGTTCAGATTGTTTAATCCAAAACCCGTAGGTATTATAGCATAATGGTCGGTGATTTGACTATCATTAACATACTTTGTTTTTGAAATATTTTTATATGTACCCTTTTCAAGAATATTATTTGCAAAATCCGCAAGTGCCGAAAACTTACAAAGTCCCTTTATATTCTTGTCTATTTCCTTTGCTACGGCAGTAGAAAGCACTCTTGCATCCGTTCTCGGATAAGTAACAAGCTTTTTTTCATACAATTCCTGAATTATTTTTAAGGTTTCATCAGGGCTTATTTTAAATCTCTTTGAACATTCATTTTGTATCTCTGCCAGATTGAAAAGTAAAGGAGGATTTTTTGTTTCTTTCTTTTTATCGTTTGAAAATACAACCGCTTCCCTATTGTTTTCATCGGCAATCTTTTCTATATGTGATATAAGTTCTTCGGCATATATCTTTTCTCTAAAACCGTTATCCTTGTACAGCAT
>CALISX010000348.1 GCA_938041725.1 uncultured Lachnoanaerobaculum sp. | reverse complement strand
GTGCGTCCTCTCATCTCTTGGAGAAAATTATGCAAGAACTGTATGTGGAAATTGACAGGGTGCTGGAGGAAGCGGAGGAGGAGGAATATCTTTCTTTAAAGGAGAGATGGAAACTGCGGAAAAGTCTGTTTGACTCCTTCCGCCGATTGGATATTTTACAGGAGCTGGTGGATGCCGGAGAGGTTACGGAGATCATGGTAAATGGCCGGGACAATATCTATATCGAACGCAGAGGAAGGATGGAAAAGTGGAACAAGGGGTTTAAGAGTATGGAGCAGCTGGAGGACATGATTCAGCAGATTGTCAGCCGGGTAAACCGTGTGGTAAATGTGTCATCTCCCATTGCGGATGCCAGGCTGGAGGACGGCTCACGGGTGCATATTGTGCTGCCTCCTGTTTCCCTGGAAGGGCCCATTATCACCATTCGTAAATTTCCCGAAGCCATCAGTATGGATAAGCTGATCCGCTTTGGTTCTCTGTCAGAGGAATGCGCCATTTTTTTGGAAACTCTGGTTTGCGCCGGCTACAATATCTTTATTTCCGGAGGAACCAATTCCGGGAAAACCACGTTTTTAAATGCCCTGTCCGGTTATATTCCAAAACATGAACGGGTGATTACCATTGAGGATTCTGCAGAGCTGCAGCTGGTGCATATTAAGAATATTGTACGTCTGGAAACCAGAAACAAGAATCTGGCAGGAGAGGGAGAAATCAGTATTGGAGATTTGATTAAGGCTTCCCTGCGGATGAATCCCAGCCGGATCATTGTGGGAGAGGTGCGGGGCAAGGAGGCCATGGATATGCTTCAGGCTATGAATACAGGACATGACGGATCCTTAAGCACCGGCCATGCCAATTCTGCCAGGGATATGCTGTCCAGATTGGAAACCATGGTGCTTTCGGGAGCAGACATTCCTTTGCCTGCCATTCGGGCCCAGATTGCCGGCGCCATTGATATTATGGTGCATTTGGGCAGGCTTCGGGATGGAAGCCGCCGGGTTTTGGAAATATTGGAGGTTTTGCCCTATGAAGGCAGTGAAATTACGCTTAACAAGCTTTTTGAGTTCCGTTACGGCACCAAAGAAACAAAGGACAGCCATATCAAGGTTGGGGAGCTTCTTAACAGGCAGAAGCTCCTGGCGGCAGGCCTTAGATTATAGCCGTTATGATTTGACTTTTCCCGAATGGTGCAAATATTTTGCTTTTGCTCTGGGAACAGAGGCTCTTTTGTCCTATATCTTTTACAAAAGTTTTTTTCTCTTTCTGATTTTTATTCCCCTTTGTGCGGTATTTCCCTTTTTTAAAAAGAAGGATCTGCTGGTGACACGGAAACGTACCTTGACCCTGGAGTTTAAGGAGGCGATTTTGATTCTATCCTCTTTGCTTAGTGCAGGCTATTCTCTGGAAAATGCTCTGAAGGAGGCAGTAAACGAATTAAAGCTTTTATACCAGAAAAATTCTCTAATCATTCGGGAATTGGAATATATCAACCATTTGATCTTTATGAATATCAGTGTGGAAAAGGCCTTTGATGATTTGGCCAAGCGAAGCGGGGTAGAGGATATTAAAGGATTTGCCAGAGTGCTTCGGATTGCCAAAAGGAGCGGAGGGGAGCTGGAAGAGATCATTTCCCACAGCGCAGCAGTGATTGGGGATAAGGTGCGGATCAAGGAAGAGATTCTAACCCTGACAGCGGCCAAACGGTTTGAGCAAAAGGTCATGAACGCTTTTCCTATATTGATTGTTTTATACATTGATTTAAGTTCGCCAGGATTTTTTACCGCAATGTATACCACCTGGATTGGAAGAATTTTTATGACAGTCTGTATGGGGGCTTATCTGTTTGCCATTTACATTTCCAGGAAGCTTCTAAGGGTGGAGGTGTAGGATGAAAAAGAAAGGCTTTATCTATTTCTTAAGACAGTACGGTCTGTATTTAGGCATCGTTTTACTGGGACTTTCTCTCTTTGGCCTAAGTGTATTCTGGGCAAAGAGGGGGGAGATGGTGGAGAATAATTTTATTCCCAGAGCAGGGGCCGGGGGCGTAGACTCCAGTATGGAGCTTTATGTAAAGGGACTGGGAGAGGAGGAGGAAGCGCTGCAGATTCCTGTATCCAAAAGAGAATATAGTGATGCAGAAATTGACGGGGTTTTTGAACAGTGCATGGAGTATTTGCAAAAGGCTGTACTGGGAGAAAATACCTCTCTGCAAAACATTACTTCGGATCTGAGGCTGGTTTCCTTTGTTCCGGGACAGGGAATTGGGGTAAGCTGGGACATTGACAACTACAATCTGGTGGATACCATGGGCAAGGTACAAAATGAGGAGCTGGAGGGGCCGGTGGATGTTAACCTTACCGTGACCTTGGAAGACAGAAACCATCAGGGGGAGTTTTTAATGCCCAT
>CALISX010000347.1 GCA_938041725.1 uncultured Lachnoanaerobaculum sp. | reverse complement strand
CCATATGAATATTGAAGACAATATTGCCTTTGGTTTAAAGATTAAAAACAAATCCAGGGAGTATATCCGGGATAAAATCAAGTATGCTCTCAAGCTGGTCAATCTTTCCGGCTATGAAAAGCGCAGCGTGGACGCCCTGTCCGGGGGCCAGCAGCAAAGAATCGCCATTGCCCGAGCCATTGTAAATGAACCCAAGGTGCTTTTACTGGATGAACCTTTGGGGGCTTTGGATCTGAAGCTCCGTCAGGATATGCAGTATGAGCTGATCCGGCTGAAAAACGAGCTGGGCATTACCTTCATTTATGTGACCCACGACCAGGAGGAGGCCCTGACCATGTCGGATACCATTGTGGTGATGAACCAGGGCTATATCCAGCAAATGGGTACTCCGGAGCAGATTTATAATGAGCCGGAAAACGCCTTTGTGGCGGATTTTATTGGTGATTCCAATATCCTGCCGGGGATTATGATCCGGGATGAGCTGGTGGAAATCTTTGGCGCCAAATTTCCCTGTGTGGATAAGGGCTTTGGCAGCCATAAGCCGGTGGATGTGGTAATCCGCCCGGAGGACATTGATCTTACAGAGCCGGATCAGGGGAGATTAAACGGGGTGGTGACCCACATTATTTTTAAGGGAGTGCATTATGAAATGGAGGTGACCACTCCGGATGGCTATGAATGGCTGGTGCACTCCACAGACATGTTTCCAGTGGGAAAGGAGGTGGGGATTTTCGTGGATCCCTTTGATATTCAGATTATGAATAAGCCGGTTTCGGAGGACGAGGAGGCTGTGGGAGTCAATGAGTAATCCTGGGAGAAAATTTCTTGCCTTTCCTTATATTGTATGGATGATTCTTACCACTGTCATTCCCCTGGGACTGATTTTTTGGTATGGACTCAGTGATGTGGGGGGAGGATTCACTTTGGTGAATGTGGCGTCGATTTTGCAGCCGGATCACTTAAAGGCCATGCTCTTATCCATTGTGCTCTCTTTAATCAGCACCGCCCTGTGTCTGCTGCTGGCTTTTCCGCTGGCTCTGGTGCTTAGGGGAAAGGGCGTGGGCCGGGGGAGCTTTGTGGTATTTATTTTTATACTGCCCATGTGGATGAATTTTTTGCTGCGGACTTTGGCCTGGCAGACCCTGCTGGAAAAAAACGGCGTGATCAACAGTATTTTATCAGGAATGCATTTACCCCCCCTGGGGATTATTAATACCCCCTATGCCATTATTCTGGGTATGGTATATAATTTCCTGCCCTTTATGGTGCTTCCCATTTACAACGTGCTGCAAAAAATCGACAATAATACCATCCATGCAGCCAGGGATCTGGGGGCCAATACCTGGCAGACCCTGACAAAGATTCTGATCCCCCTGAGCGTACCAGGGATTGTCAGCGGAATTACC
>CALISX010000346.1 GCA_938041725.1 uncultured Lachnoanaerobaculum sp. | reverse complement strand
CAGCAATTCTTATATTAGGATGTTTCAGTCCATCAGGCCCTATCCATGGAGGAAAAACACAGAGTATAAAAGCCGGTTGTGCCGGAATAGTAAAATGACAAGGAACATAGGATGAAACAATGAAAATATTAAAAAACAGATTTTTTTGGTTGATTTTAGTTTTTGTAGCAGCAATTGCTCTTTTTTTGTTGCTTTCTCTGCGTCGTTCCCAAAATAAAGTGAGTGTGGAACCCCAGGTGGAGGATACCAGGACGCTCCCCGGTCTTTGGGTGAAATTTAACGGGATGAACATTAATCCCATGTCCGGATACAAGGACGAGGTCAGTAATCATGTTTCGGATCTTTTACTGAGTTTGGTGGACGACTCCCTGGAGCTGGAACTTTTCACAGACAATCCCGGGGAGGTGACTGCAGTGGGATATGAGATTCGGGATTCGGAAAACCGGGAGCTTATTGATAAGCAAACCCTGGAGGGAGGGATTGGAGGGGAGTTTCGTTTGAAATTTTCCAGCATTATCAGTCAAAACCGGGAATATCTCCTGGATATTTTCTTCATTATTGCAGGGGAAAAATACCATTATTTTACCCGGTTGATGCGCACGGATACAGCTCTGGCTGCAGAAATTTTAAATCTCACTACGGGATTTTCAGAAAAAAATTTCAATTATGAAACCGCCAGGGAAAATACCACCTACATTGAATCGGATGATTCCATGGACAATTCTTCCTTAAGTTATGTGAATTTAAAATCCAGCTATGCCATGCTGACTTACAATGGTCTTGGTTTAACCCCGGAGGAGGACAAATCTATCCGCCTGGTAAATTTCGACGGAGATACCGGGGAGGTACATATAAATTTTCTTGCTGCAAAGAATACAGAAGACAGTCAAACCAATTACCGTATTGATGAAAATTTTGTGGTGCGAAAGGGAGAGCGAAGGTTTTATATGCTGGATTATACCCGGCGTATGCGGGAAATCTATGAGGGGGGAGGGCTGGGAACGGACCGGATCCTCCTGGGAATCGGCAATGACCAGTCCAGCATTAAACGGGATATGGAGAACGGTCTGCTTTTGTTTACTGCCGGAGACAATCTTTTTTTTGGAAACCTCAACCAGGGAAGTGTAGAAAAGGTTTTTTCCGGAAATGAAACCCTTCGGGCTCTTCCCCTGTCCATTGACACGGCAGAGGGAGCTTATT
>CALISX010000345.1 GCA_938041725.1 uncultured Lachnoanaerobaculum sp. | reverse complement strand
AAAACAGCGGTACCAAGGGCAGGAAGGCCCTGGCGGCGGTGTTTATGATGCGGGAGGGACTGCCCTTTTTATACCAGGGTCAGGAAATCGGTATGGTCAATTCCCGGTGGGAGGATATTGGAGAGATCAATGATATCAACACTCTGGATCAGTACCGGCTGGCAAAGGAACAGGGCTTTTCTGAAGCCAGGGCCCTTCAGATGGGGGAGGATTTTTCCAGGGATAATGCCAGAACCCCCATGCAATGGTCCTCCCGGGAGAATGCAGGATTCAGCAAGGCAAAACCCTGGCTGAAGGTAAACCCTGATTACCGGGAAACCAATGTGGAGAATGAGGAAAGGGATCCGGATTCTGTACTCTGGTTTTACAAAAAACTGATTCGTATCCGCAAGGATGAAAAATATGCAGAAACCCTGGTGTACGCCCCCATGGAGCCGGTATACCAGGATCGGGACAATGTGATAGGCTTTTACAGAAGGGGGGATGCAACCATTCTGGTGCTGGCCAATATGCAGGACAGAGAGGTTCGACTGGCTTCTCCTGGAAGGATCCAGGAGATTTTGGCAAATACAGACAAAGAACTGCAAAGGGAGGGGGACAATATTGTACTCCATCCCTTCCAGGCTTTGGTGGCAGAGTTATAGGATACATTGCCGGGAGAGGATGAAAAACCACAAATCATTTATATTGTTCCCAACATATCTGGAATAAACGGACGCAGCGTCATGTATTATGACTGCTGCGTCCGCTTTTGTATGCTTTCCTATGGTGCGGCAATGGGGATATACTATAAAGGCGGCAGCCATGCCTCATAGACTGTGGCAGAGGGGGAGAAGGCAGCAAAGGCAGCTGCCTTCTTTTCTCAATGTGTGTATAATGTAGATGAGATTGAAAAGTCTTGGGAAGGAAAAAGGCGTATTAAGACAGGCATATATTTTGGAAATAGTGATGGGAGAAAGCTGGTGAAAGAATTATATACAGGCGTAAAAGCCGGGTTAAAAAATGGTGAATTCCTTACGCTGCATGGAGACGGCGTGAAGTATTATGGGGGAAATCAAGAATGGTTTTCTGGTTTTCCTGCTCCCTATGATACCATAGCAGAGCTGGGATGCGGGGATATTGCAGGCTGCAATGTCCTTTTATATCTGGCTGGACAAAACCCCCAATATCAAAATGAACTGACCAAAGCTGCAGAGAAGAGGGACAAAGAGGGGTATATGGAATTTGTAAAGAAAATCACAGATCAATACCTCTATCCTCCGAAAAGACCGATTGTAAGCGGGCTGACAGGTTTTGAGATTGCATGGGGAATGAACAGGTATTTTAAGGATTATAAGATACCCCTGGGGTCATACTGGTCTATGGAGAAGGAGATACTCCCCCATATTGTTCAGATGCTGGAACAGGATATTCCGGTGATTTTAAGTATAGGCCCGCTTGTTTTGAATAAAAAAACAAAGTGGGTACGATTGAAGGAGCAGGACATGGAAGGCCCTTCCCCTTTACAGAAGGGGAAAAGGGATCAAACCACCTCTGACCATTATGTAACAGTTACGGAGATCGAGGGCGGAGGGGAGGGAGCTGTTTTACTGACCCTGTCCTCCTGGGGTAAAAAGTTTGCAATGGATTATGATGAATTGATGCGTTATCGAAAGAAAGAACTGGGCGGAAGGATCGTGACCAATGTATTGGTGATAAAACCTGTTTAGAAAAAGCGGATCGCAGCCGGGGCTTTCCTTTACACGCAAATCCATTTAGCGGTTAGCTCGTAAAAAAACGAGATGAGATTCCTACAGCCGAGTACCTGTTTGAGCGCCGCTCGCCACAAATGCAATGCGTGAGCGAGCAAGCGAGTTACGCAGGCTGTATAGAATCTCTCGAAGTTTTTTTACGAGCTGCGGCAGGATTTGCGGGCTGGAAAGCCCTGCTCGTCCTCCAGCATGGAGGTTTATGTTGTACTAGACTCGTTTTTCTTTAATATTCTTTTGGGCTGTGGAAAGCATCAGCTTAATTCTGTTTAACTGGTTTACCTCCGATGCCCCGGGATCATAGTCAATGGCAATGATATTGGCTTCCGGATGGGAACGGCGCAGTTCTTTAATAACCCCCTTCCCCACCACATGGTTGGGCAGACAGCCAAAGGGCTGGGTGCAGACAATATTGGGGGTGCCGGTTTCAATTAATTCCAGCATTTCCCCAGTGAGGAACCATCCCTCCCCGGTTTGGTTTCCAATGCTCACATAGTCCTTGGCCATTTTGGCCAGGTGGTCAATGCGGGAGGGGGGTATGAAGTGGCGGCTTTTTTCCAAAGCCTTTCTGGCATCCCGGCGCAGTCCCTCCAATACCTTAACGCCCACATTGGCCATGAAGGCGGAAAGCTTGGAGGTGCCAAGATGTTCGGACTTAAAGTTGGCATTGTAAAAGCTGTAGAGTAAAAAGTCCAAAAGGTCCGGCATGACAGCCTCTGCCCCTTCCCTTTCCAAAAGCTCCACAATGTGGTTGTTGGCCAGGGGGGAAAACTTTACCAGGATTTCTCCCACCACCCCCACCCGGGGCTTTACAATGTCCAGCCGGGGCAGGGCGTCAAAGTCCCGCACAATCCCCTGGACATTCCGCTTAAAGGTTCTAAACTCCGGCGCTTTCACAGAAAGGGACTGGATCACCCGTTTTTTCCATTTGCGGTGAAGCCTGTTGGCAGCCCCCTTGTCCCTTTCATAGGGTCTTGTGGCATACAGCACCCGCATGAAAAGATCCCCGTACACCACCGCCTGCATGGACTTTACAATCATGGCAGGCGTCATTTTAAAGCCGGGGTTGGTTTCCATGCCATTGGCATTGACAGAAATCACCGGAATCTGGGCCATATCTGCCTTTTCCAGAGCCCGGCGCAAAAAGCCGATATAGTTGCTGGCTCTGCAGCCGCCCCCGGTTTGGCTCATGAAAATGGCGGTTTTGTCCACATCATACCTGCCGGACAGGAGGGCCTCCATGATCTGTCCGATGACAATCAAAGAGGGGTAGCAGGCGTCGTTGTTTACATATTTTAAGCCGCAGTCTATGGCGGAGCGGGTATCGTTTTGCAGTACCTCCACATGATAGCCAAAGGCATTTAAAGCCGGCTCCAAAAGGTCAAAGTGAATGGGGGACATCTGGGGACAGAGAATGGTGTATTCCCCCTTCATCTCCGGGGTAAATACCTTTCTGTGATAGCCCCCGGCCTGTATCTTTCTTTCAAAGTTCTTTTTGTCTCTCACCCGCAGGGCGGCAATGAGAGAACGGATACGAATTCTGGCAGCGCCCAAATTGTTTACCTCGTCAATCTTTAAAGTGGTATAGATCTTATCAGATCCCTTAATAATATCCGCCACCTGGTCCGTGGTGACTGCATCCAGTCCGCAGCCAAAGGAATTGAGCTGCACCAGATCCAGCACCGGAGACTGTTTTACATAGCTGGCAGCGGCATACAGTCTGGTATGGTACATCCACTGATCGCTGACAATGACAGGACGCTCCACCTTGGCCAGGTGGGAAACGCTGTCCTCAGTCAGCACCGCCAGGCCAAAGGAGGCGATCATATCGGGAATGCCATGGTGGATTTCCGGATCCACATGGTAGGGCCGTCCTGCCAAAACAATGCCATGCTTCCCATGCTTTGTAAGCCAGCGGATGGTTTCTTCTCCCTTGGCCTCCAGGTCTTTTTTTGCCTGCAGCAGTTCCTGCCAGGCGGCATGAGCGGCAAATTTCACCTCCCGCTCTCCAATGTCAAATTCCTGGTGCATGATTTTTACCAGCTGTCTGGTGAGAATCTCCTCATTGGTAAAGGCCATGAAGGGATTTAAAAACCGGATGTTTTGCTCCCGGATCTCCTCCACATTATTTTTAATATTTTCTGCATAGGAGGTGACAATGGGACAGTTGAAATGGTTTCCTGCATCGGGATGCTCGTTTCTTTCATAGGGGATGCAGGGATACCAAATGGTTTTCAGTCCGTTTTTAATGAGCCAGGCCACATGGCCGTGGGTGAGCTTGGCGGGGTAGCATTCTGACTCGCTGGGAATGGACTCAATCCCCAGCTCATAAAGCTGTTTGGTGGACATGGGGGACAGTACTGTGCGGAATCCCAGGTTTTTAAAAAATACCGCCCAGAAGGGATAGTTTTCATACATATTCAAAACCCTGGGGATGCCGATGCTGCCTCGAAAGGCTTTGGTTGGAAGCAGAGGCTCATAGTCAAACATCCGGTGGTATTTGTATTCATAGAGATTGGGAATCTCCTTTTTCACCCGGCCCTTTCCCAAGCCTCGTTCACAGCGGTTTCCAGAGATGAAATTTCTGCCTCCGTCAAACTTATTCACCGTCAGCACACAGTGGTTGTTGCAGATACGGCAGCGGGTCATGGAGGTGTCATAGGAAAGGGAGACAATCTCATCCAGACTGAGCATGGAGGAGCTTCCCTCGTAGCGTTCTCTGGCAATGAGAGCGGCTCCAAAGGCCCCCATGATTCCAGCAATGTCCGGTCTGGTTACCTGGCAGTCTGCGATTTTTTCCAAAGACCGCAGCACTGCATCATTATAAAAGGTTCCCCCCTGCACCACGATATGCTTTCCAAGATCAGCGGCATTGGCGATTTTAATTACCTTAAACAGGGCATTTTTCACCACAGAATAGGCCAGGCCTGCGGAAATATCCGCTACCTTGGCTCCCTCCTTTTGGGCCTGTTTTACATTGGAATTCATAAATACAGTGCAGCGGGTGCCCAGATCCACTGGATTTTCTCCAAACAAGGCTTCCTTGGCAAAATCCTGAACAGAATAATTCAGGGAGTTGGCAAAGTTTTCAATGAAGGAGCCGCATCCTGCAGAGCAGGCTTCATTGAGCTGCACGGAGTCCACAGTGCCGTCTTTGATGTGG